>NZ_JBSHNT010000147.1:0-233425 GCF_053601615.1 Pontimicrobium sp. MEBiC06410 | reverse complement strand
AAGGTAAGGTAAGGTAAGGTAAGGTAAGGTAAGGTAAGGTAAGGTAAGGTAAGGTAAGGTAAGGTAAGGTAAGGTAAGGTAAGGTAAGGTAAGGTAAGGTAAGGTAAGGTAAGGTAAGGTAAGGTAAGGTAAGGTATATTTTTTTGATGTATAAAAATAAGAAGCCAATGATTATTAATCAATCTTATAGATGAGAGATAACAAAATGATATAAAAAAAACCTGAATAACTAATGTTCAGGTTTTTTATAAAAATTAATTATTTTAATTCTTATCAGTTATGTTTTAAGCTTCTAATTCCTCAGAATCTTCTTCTTTAACTTTGTTTTTAAGAGCTTCGGTAGCATCACCTCTCTTAACAGTATCATACATAATTGGAGTTGCAATAAATAATGAAGAGTATGTTCCTACTACTACACCAATAATTAAGGCAAACATAAATCCTCTAATAGAATCTCCACCAAAAATAAAGATTGCTAATAATACAACTAATGTTGTTAAAGATGTATTTAATGTTCTACTTAAAGTACTACTTAATGATTTGTCAATGACTTTATTAAAAGGCCAATCTGAGTGTTCATTGAAGAATTCACGAATTCTATCAAATACTACCACCGTATCATTTAATGAGTATCCAATTACTGTTAATATTGCGGCTATAAATGCTTGATTAATTTCCATTGAGAAAGGCATTACTTTATATAATAAAGAGAATACACCTAAAACAATTAATACATCATGGAATACAGCAGCTACAGCTCCTAAAGAGAATTGCCATCTCTTAAAACGGAATAAAATATAAAGGAAAACGACTACTAAAGAACCTAATACAGCCCAGAATGATGCAGATTTAATATCATCTGCAATTGTTGGACTTACTTTATAGTACTTCATTAATCCTGCATCTTTTTCAGAATTATCAGTAAAACTAGCATAATCCATTCCATTTAAGTAAGGTTGTAATGCAGTATGTAGCTTCTGTCTAATTTCTTCATCAACTTCTTCTGAAGCTTCATCAATTTTATACTTAGTTGTAATTTTTAACTGGTTAGATCCTCCAAATGTTTTAGCTTGAGCACTTTCAAATACTTCAGGACTAGCTAAAATATCTGTGATTTCGGCTGCATTAACATCTTGTTCAAAACGAACTTGGTATGTTCTACCTCCAACAAAATCTACACCTTGGTCCAATCCATTAGTGAATAAAGATCCTAAGCTAAATAAGATGAATGCTCCAGAGATAATATATGCCACTTTACGTTTTTTTAGAAACGCTACATCTATACCTCTAAATAAGTTTTTAGTTATTCCTGTAGAGAAATCTAGTTTTCCTCCTTTTTCAGCATACCAATCTATTAATAACCTAGTAATAAATATAGCTGTGAATAATGAAGTAAGGATACCTACTAATAATGTGGTAGCAAAACCTTTAATCGGTCCAGTTCCAAAAATAAATAATATTAAAGCCGTTAAACCTGTTGTTATATTCGCATCTAAAATAGAAGACAATGCATTACTAAACCCATCTTTAATTGCTGTTTTTTGATCTTTTCCTTTAGTTAGCTCTTCTCTAATACGTTCAAAAATAAGCACATTGGCATCTACAGACATACCAATTGTTAATACGATACCAGCAATACCAGGTAGTGTTAAAACAACTTCACTAGCTAAAATACCAAAGATTAGTAGAATATTTAATAACATGGCTATATCTGCATATAAACCTGCTTTACCATAATAGAATACCATCCATAATAGTACTAATACTAATGCTATTATAAATGACATTGTTCCGCTTTCAATTGCTTCTTTACCTAATGTTGGTCCAATCTCATCAGATTGAATAATTTCTGCTTTAGCAGGTAATTTACCTGCACGTAATACATTTGCTAAATCGGTAGCTTCATTAAGTGTAAAATCTCCTGCTATTTCAGAGTTACCTCCAGGAATTCCTCCAACTGTGTTTACACCTGGAGCAGAATATACTATATTGTCTAAAACAATTGCAATTTGGCTATCTTGAAGATTAGCTTGTTTTGTCATTTGTTCCCATATTCTAGCACCTTTAGGGTTCATTTGCATGTTTACCACTGGCTTGTTAACCTGGTTGAATGATTGACGAGCATCATCTACAACACCTCCGCTTAATGGTGGGACACCATCTCTAGTACCTTTAAGTACATATAACTCTGTTAATTCGCTATCTTTTCTTGGTTTACCAAATACAAATTTTACATTTTTAAGTTCAGCAGGTAATAGAGCTCTAGCTTCTCTGCTATCAATCATTTCAAGTACTTTTGCTTTGTCTTTTATGTCAAAACTATAGACTATTGGTCCATTTTGGTAACCTGGTGCTTTAACTAAATCGAATAAAGGGTTAATTGCTTTTTTAGTAGTGTCTTCTTCTCCTGTTAAATCACCAATAATATCATCTTCCTCTTTTGTTTGAGTTGAATCTGTCTGAGCGGTTGCATCTTCGGTCTCTGATGCTGTATTAGCTTCTAGCTTATTTTTTAATAATGTATTTACATCTTCAAAGTATTTGTAAAATTGAGCTCCTTTATAGGCATCCCAGAATTCTAACTCAGCAGTACTAGTTATTAATTCCTTAGCACGTTCTACATCTTTTACACCAGGTAATTCCACTAAAATACGACCAGATGTACCTAAACGTTGAATGTTTGGAGAGGCTACACCAAATTGATCAATACGAGTACGTAGTACTTGTAATGCAGAGTTTATAGATTCGTCTATTTTTCTTGAAAGAATTGTTTTTACTTCATCATCCGATGTTCCTATTTGAATTTCGTCTTCTAAAGAACGTGTTGCAAAAATATCTGGTGAAGCTAATGTTTTGTCTCCTTTAATGGCATCAAAAGCGGCATAAAAATCATCTTTATAATCGTTTTGTCCATTTTTTTGAAGCTCGTCTGCGTCTTCTAAAGCTTTTCTAAATGTTGGGTCTTGGCTGTTGTTAGCTAAACCAATTAAGATATCTTTTACAGATACTTGTAAAATAGCTTCTAGACCTCCTTTAAGGTCAAGACCTAGTTTCATAGATTTACTCTTAACTTCAGAGTATGTGTTACCTAAATATACTTTTGTAGTATCATTAACTAAAGAGTCTAGATATTTAGCTTCATAGGCACTTACTTTCTTTTTCCTACCTTCTACTGAAGCGTCGAATTTACTTTCTGCAACTTGGTTTGCTTCACTTTCTATAGAATTATTTTTAAAAGTGAAAGACAATTGGTAAATACTTACCAATCCAAATAAAAGTGCAAAGAGTTTTATTAATCCTTTGTTTTGCATTTTTCTAATGTTTGTGTCAACAAATTTAGTTGACTATTTATGTTTTTTTATATGTGATTTCTATAGCTTTTATTTAGCTATTATTTTATCAAGAAATTGTTTTCTTAATTTTTTTGATTGAGGGAATTACTTATATAAAAGATGGTCCAGCTCTAACTTCTGGAATGTTATGTGAAGTATTATCTATTGCTATTGCAATAGTTTTATTTATTTTTAAAGCAACTTTTGTAAGTTGATTTTTTTCATCTACTAAAACTTCAGGTATATAGGTGTTGAAGTTTGGTGTTGAAGAACGATCGTATTCTTGTTTAAGCTCAAATGCATATTTGTTACTTAAATCTGAAGTAACATCTGAAGCATTTTGAATATCAAATACATCTAAATCGTAGTTTTTTGAAGTATCTTTATTAGGTGTATTTGAAGATTCTTGTTTATACTTATATGTTGTAGTTGATTGATTAACATCTAAACTGATGTTTTTTGAAAGGAGTTGCTTTATACTTTTGGAATCTGTATCGCTATAGTATGTGATTTTAAGCTGTTTATTTCCTTGTTCTTCTACTTGAATGTTATTAATTCCTAGGGCTTGTAGCTGCTTGGTAACAAGAGTTAAGGTTTTTTCAACCTCGCTAGATGCTGTTTTAATATCAGTAAATTGTAAAACAATCTGCTGATTTGGCATTGTTATATGCTCTTTGTGTACCCCAAGTAGGGTAAAGATTATAATTAAAGCACTAACATACCATTTTGCTTTCATGCGCCAAATATAAAAATAAAGACTGTATTTCTATAGTCTTTAAGTAATTATATTATTTATAAATTATTGAGTGTTAAAAAGCTAAAATGTAAAGGGTGTTTTTAAGGATATAACTAAAAAAGAGCAACATTATCGTCGCTCTTTTTTTAATTCAAATGAAGGTGTTTCTTATTGACCATCCATTTTTTCATAACCTTCTGGAGGTGTCATGTTAAATTTATCATCTGCTACAGTCTCTTTTTTTATGTCTGTAACTTCTGTTGTTATAACCATGTTTGTACCCATTTGGCTCATTTTCATTACAACATATAAAGGGAATCCTTTAACTTTTTCAGCTACCATTGAAGTTTGTTGAGATCTAGCTGGGATATCTTCGGTAGTGTACATTTCCATTTCTACGTTTCCAGCATCTTGTTTTAAAACTACTGTATATTGTTTACATTCGTAACCTAAAATAGTTTTGGTCTCTGTACCAGGAGTAACTTGTATATCTTGTACTTGTTTTTCGGCTTCTTTTACATTTTGTAACATGTATTTTTTTCCTAGCATTGGATTGTCCATTAATACTAATACACTCTCAGCGTTTGATACTGTTACAACATCTCCCGACATAGGGTTAGATAGCTCAGATCTTGTTTTATCATTTTTAAAGTAAGTGGTCGTTTCCATAGCTCCCATCATTTCTAATTGAGCTTTAACTTGCTCATTATCGCTAGACATTGTTTGTTTAGAAACAATAACACCTTCAGTTATCTTTTTTTGAGCAGATACCATAACTGTTAATGATAGTGCTAGTAATGTAAATACTTTTTTCATTTTATTTGTTTTTATTAATCGCATACAATGTAAGTCTTTCTAGTTTTAAAAATGTTACATTATAAATTATTTTTTTAAATAAAAACCTCACAAGTAAGGACTAGTGAGGTTTTGTTATTTGAAATTAGAGTGTTTATTATAGCTCTAATAATCCGTTAGTTTTATTAACGCCTTCAGCACTTTCTGTTAAATGCGCTTTTTCTGCATCACTTAATTCTATTTCAACTATTTTTTCAATTCCATTTGCTCCTAAAATAACAGGAACTCCTATACATAAGTCATTTAAACCATATTCTCCTTCTAATAAGGCTGAACAAGGGTACATTTTCTTTTGGTCGCAAGCAATAGCTTGTACTAATCCTGAAACAGCGGCACCTGGTGCATACCAAGCAGATGTTCCTAATAACTTAGTTAATGTTGCTCCACCAACTTTAGTGTCTTGTTTTACTTGTTCTAAACGCTCTTCAGATAAAAATTCTGATACTTTTACACTGTTTCTTGTTGCATGAGCAGTTAATGGTACCATGCCTTTATCGCTATGTCCACCAATAACCATTCCGTCTACATCGCTTATTGGTGCTTCTAAAGCTTCTGCTAATCTGTATTTAAAACGTGCAGAATCTAAAGCTCCACCCATTCCTATAATTCTATGCTTAGGTAATCCAGTAGTTTTATGTACTAAATAGGTCATTGTATCCATTGGGTTACTTACTACAATGATTATTGTATTTGGAGAATGCTCTATTAAACTAGCAGATACCATTTTTACAATACCAGCGTTAATACCGATTAATTCTTCACGCGTCATTCCTGGCTTTCTTGGAATACCAGAAGTAATTACACAAATATCACTATTTGCTGTTTTAGTATAATCGCTTGTGCTTCCTGTAATTTTAGTATCAAAACCGTTTAAAGAAGCTGTTTGCATTAAATCCATAGCTTTACCTTCTGCAAAACCTTCTTTAATATCTAGTATTACTACTTCTGAAGCGAAGTTTTTTATAGCAATATATTCTGCACAACTTGCGCCTACTGCTCCAGCTCCAACTACTGTTACTTTCATATTATTTCTTTTAATTGTAATTGTTTTTAATGATCGCAAAAGTAGTGATTATTTATCATTTTTAAACTGAAAAACGCAAGGTTTTATCCTTACGTTTCCTAATAATTTACTATTTGTTATATCTTCTAATTTTTAATACTCAACTTATTACAGGTGTATTTTATTTTCTTTAGATGTTTAAATTGTAGTTAACTCCAAAAAGAACATTTGCATAAACACCAATAGTTAGCATTGAATTTATAGAAAGGTTGTTTAAATTGTAATTAACTCCTAAATCTACCTTGAAATTTGTTTTATTATCCTCTAAGGTTGTTAATGCCTGATTTAAAACGGAAAGTAATAATTCTCCATTTCCTCCAATTTTATATGTAAAAGTGCTAATGTTTATACCTAGTGCAGCAGAGATATCAAATGATTTTATTTTTTTTGAAGCCAAAACATTAAATTGTAAGGATTCTCCTTCTACATTAATTGCATTTATGGTTCCTAAAACAAGATTAGCAGGAGTAAACTCGTCACTAACATTATAATTTGAGTAAGATACTAGCCCTGCTAAATTAAATGATGATTCTTTTAATGTAGGTACCCATTGAGAGATATTGTGTTGTAATCCGAATCCAAAAACTTGATAATGAGTTTTATTTATTTTAATTTTTGGGGAATATCTACTTATTAAAGTTGTGCCTTTCCATAAGCCTAGCCCCGCTTGAACTTGGTAATGATTAACATAAGATTGGTCTAAACCTTCTGGAGCATCAAATTCAAAAGTATTGTCATTTATAACGCCTTCAAAAACAACATTGCTTTTTCCGCCTAATGCAGAAGGGATGTGTGTTGTTGTTTCGGTTCCTTTAATAGTTAAATTTGTAAGATTAGATTCTTCTACTAAAATGTTTTGCTTGCTATTTGGGATAAATAATACGTTGGCTTGAAGTGATATTTCTAAATCCCAAAGTGTCTTTTTCTTTGCAGTAGTGTACCAACCTCCTGATGATTGGTATGTTGTTGCTTGTGCAGCGGGTGCTACATAATTGCCAGTAAGGAATATTAAATCGCCTGCAACATTGTCTAAATCTTGATTTTGACTTAGTGTCATTGCAGGCAATAAAAATATTACAAAAATTAATTTATGCATCAATGTTAGCATAAATTGCATTCTTTTCTATAAAGTCTCTACGTGGTGGTACTTCATCTCCCATTAGCATAGAAAATACACGATCTGCTTCTACACCATTATCAATGTGTATTTGACGTAATGTTCTAAATTCTGGGTTCATTGTGGTATCCCATAATTGTTCTGCATTCATCTCACCAAGACCTTTGTATCGTTGAATTTTAGAGCCTTCTCCAAATTCAGAAACAATTTCTGCACGTTCTTCATCGTTCCACGCATATCTCTTTTTTGCTCCACGTTTAATTAAATATAAAGGTGGTGTAGCAATATAAATATGTCCGTTTTCAATTAATTCTTTCATGTAACGGAAGAAGAATGTTAAAATTAGTGTCTCAATGTGACTTCCATCAATATCGGCATCACACATAATTACAATTTTATGGTACCTTAATTTAGATAGGTTTAAGGCTTTACTGTCTTCTTCTGTTCCTATGGTAACTCCTAAGGCTGTGAAAATGTTTTTAATTTCTTCATTTTCAAAAACTTTATGAGTCATAGCTTTTTCAACATTTAAAATTTTACCACGTAATGGTAAAATGGCTTGAAAAGCTCTATCTCGTCCCTGTTTTGCAGTTCCACCTGCCGAGTCTCCCTCTACTAGGTATACTTCGCATTTTGCGGGGTCTTGTTCTGAGCAGTCTGATAATTTACCAGGTAAGCCTCCAATACTCATTACTGTTTTACGTTGTACCATTTCACGTGCTTTTTGGGCAGCGTGTCTGGCTTGGGCAGCAAGTATTACTTTTTGAACAATGGTCTTTGCATCATCTGGATGTTCTTCTAAATAGTCTGCTAACATTTCAGAAACAGCTTGACTTACAGATGCAGAAACTTCTCTGTTTCCTAATTTAGTTTTTGTTTGTCCTTCAAATTGAGGTTCTGCTACTTTTACAGATACAATTGCTGTTAGCCCTTCACGGAAATCATCTCCAGCAATGTCAAACTTTAATTTGTCTAACATTCCAGAACCATCCGCAAATTTCTTAAGTGTATGTGTTAATCCACGACGGAAACCAGATAAATGTGTACCTCCTTCGTGTGTATTAATATTGTTTACATAAGAGTGTAAGTTCTCTGCGTATGATGTATTATAAATCATAGCAACTTCAACTGGAACACCATTTTTCTCACCTTCAAATGCAATAACATCTTTCATTAAAGGTTCTCTAGTTGCATCTAAAAATCTGATAAATTCTTTTAAACCTTCTTCAGAATGGAATGTTTCGCCTTCAAAAGTACCATCTTCTTTAGTTGTTCTTCTATCAACTAAATGAACTGTAATTCCTTTATTTAAATAAGCTAATTCACGCATTCTACTAGCTAAAGTATCGTAGTTATACTCTAGTGTTTGCGTAAATATTGTTGGGTCTGGTCTAAACGTTACTGTAGTACCTCTTTTGTCTGTGTCTCCAATAGCTTTTACAGGGTAAAGAGATTTTCCACGTTCGTATTCTTGCTCCCAAATTTTTCCCTCTCTAAATACTGTTGCTTTTAAATGTGCCGATAATGCATTAACACAACTAACACCAACACCATGAAGTCCTCCAGATACTTTATAGGAGTCTTTATCGAACTTACCACCAGCACCAATTTTTGTCATTACAACTTCCAGCGCAGAAATACCTTCTTTTTTATGAAGGTCTACAGGTATACCACGTCCGTCATCTTCTGTGGTAATAGAGTTATCTTCGTTTATGGTTACAGTTATGTTATTACAGTGCCCTGCTAATGCTTCATCAATAGAGTTATCTACTACTTCATATACCAAATGGTGTAATCCTCTTACACCTACATCTCCAATATACATGGAAGGACGCATACGTACATGCTCCATTCCTTCTAATGCCTGAATACTATCCGCCGAATATTGTGGCTTATTTTCTTCGCTCATAAATGTTATATTATTAGTTTGTTTTTTACACATAAAAAGATGCAACATTGCATCTTTTCGAGTACAAACAAATATACAATATTATCATAGCTTTTTTAAGCTTTTTAAGTGGTTTGGTCTCTTTTTATTAACAATTGTTAATTTCTTAAAATGGGCTTAAATCGCTTAAAAAGACCTTTATATTGGATTTTAGGTGTTTTTTTATAAGCAGCCGTATTGAAAATTGGTAGAAATAGCATAGAGAGGCTAATTTGATATTGAAAAATACAGATGTTTATTATAAATCTAGTCATTGTTTAAAAGAAAATGCTTTGTTTTTATCCATAACAATAGCTATTTATAATGTGGGGTTGTTTCTGTTTTTAGAACACTATTTCTGTATGTTATAACTTTATCTATAGCGTAAAGGAAACAATAGGCGATGGTGTTTTCTATGTGTTTTAATTTAGATAGATTGGGAATACTATCTCTTATACGTATTAATTTTTTCTTCTAAAAGTCATTGACAATAGTGTCACTTACAAATACTAAAAGAATTGATATAAAAACGAGTATATGCAATCCTAAAATTATAAATATTGTAAAGTTTTTGTTTGATGTTATTTAATTGGGTACGTATATTTTTAATATTTAGTTGTACGAAAACAATTCAATTTAAGTTTTGGAATAGGGGTAAGGGAATGTTTCTTGAGGAACGAGTAGTATTTTTTATAAAATGGTATATTTCTTCTTCTTCTTCTTCTTCTTCTTCTTCATAAATTATTTTAGAAGATATGTTGGCATTTACAATAGAAGTACTAATAGTTTATAAAATTTATAGAAACTTTTTTATTTCTCTAACCTTTTTAATAGAAGGTGTGTTTTTTGTTATTGTTTTAATAGATTAGTTCTGTAGGATATAAAATGTTTTTTAAATTTTTTTAAATGTCTGTTTGGTTTCGATTTAGAAAATGCATTAAACTCTATTCTTTTTTTTAGAAGTCCTAATCGTCCAGACATAAACTCTCGCCACAATGAGTTTTCCAGTATGTTAGGTTTATTATTAGAAATCGTTATGTTGTATTTTTTGTAACCTATTTTTAAAATTAATTGATCTTTTAAGTCAATAATATAAAATCTATTATTAATCTTTTTGTTATTCAATTTATTTTTATACTTGAAACCTTGATTAATGTCGAAGAGTAATATATGTGTTTTTGCGTGGCTTTTTTGCTGTTGGGCCCAATCTGTTATTCTCTTTTTTGCCCATTTTTCTTTCATTAAAAAATAATGAACTTCTTCATCTTCCTCTCCTTCGTGTTTATTTAAAATGGCTTTATGTTCATTGCAATAAGCCTCATTAATATTATAAATACAGAAACCTATGGCGTGTGCAGATTTTTTTAATTTAGCCCAATTGTTGTTTTGGGCATAAGATAGACTAGAGAATAATATTAAACTTAATATGAGCTTCATAGTTATAGTTTTAAGTTCTGTATACACAAATATAAGCTAGTACTATTTGTAAAGACAAAAAAAAGACCATAACAGTTTTTGTTATAGTCTTTTGCTTGTACTTGTATTTTATGTTTTTTATAACCTAAAGCCTAGAGATAAAGTAATGTTAGAGTTTGTATTATCTATAGTTGTAGCATCAGTAAGTCCTGTGTTATACAGTTGGTAATTTGTAGAGTGTTTAGCTTGATCGTAGGTTAAATCTAATCTAGTGTTGCCAAAATTATACCCTAAGCCTAAAGAATAGCCAGTTAAATCACCAATAGTGGTTTCGTTTTTATATGGGCTTTCTTCAAAACGATATCCACCTCTTAAGCTAAAGTTTTTTATTTTGTATTCTCCACCAACTTTATAAGTCGCTGCGGCTTGCAAGTTATTACTAATAATAGCGTTTTGTGAAGCAAAATAAGTGTCAGACGTTGGTTTGAATTTAGTATTGCTGTAATCTTTACGAGAATAATCAAAACTAATTAAACCTTGTTGTCCAAAAATATAGGCAAAACTTGCTGTTATTTTTCCTGGAGCTTGTAGTCTATATCTAGGGAAAATATTAATAATTTGTGGATCTACAATTTGTAAAACATCTGAACCTCCTTCTGTTCTTAAAGTTTCTATATATTGTGTAGTTTCTTCTTCTATGCTTAACCATGTTGGTGAATCGTAAGATAGTCCTAAACGTAAAGCATTAGATACTTTATATATACCTCCTAACTGAAACGAAAATCCTCTACCAATAGTAGATAAGTTGTTTTCAAAACCTACTTGGGTAACAACAGATCCAGCATTAGCATTTTCTTCATATAAAAAGGTAGTACGCTCATAATTTAAAAAATGAGAATTTAAGTTTAAACCTAAGTATAAGTTATCTGTATACTGTGCTCCTATATTAAAGGCTATTTTTCCATTATAACCTGTAGCGGCATAATTGTACTCTTGATTAAAATTTCCTGCGGCAATGTTGGAGTTATATACCGTATTATCATCATCTAATGTTTCAGGTTCTAATATATAAGAGTCATATCCTAAATAGGCTTGTTGGTTTACATAACCATAAGTGTTTCCAATACGAACATAAGCATCTGATGTGCTTTCTTCATCAAACGCAGAGATTTGATCTAGTCTTAGGCCTTGAGCGTTATTTAAAAAGTAACGATCTATAGATGTTGTATTTGTGCCAGAACTAAACCAATCGTCATTATAGTTTTTTGTATTATCATAAGCAATGCCTAATGTTACTTTTTTCCAATTTGAATCTTCTTTATAATTTTTAAAAACAAAAACAGCTCCTCCTTGTTGTAGGGAAATATCTGAGTTTGAAGAATTGTTTCTTCCGTTAAAAAAAGAAGTCTCATTATCATTATTGTAGCTAGACAGAGAAACTGATGCGTAACTATTATTAAATATAGCGGAGCCAGCAGGGTTTAAGCTTATAGCACTTAAATCACCTCCCAATGAGTTAAATGCTCCGCTTAATGCACGATATCGTGCCGTTCCCTGTATGTCTCCGTTACTATATCTTAATGCGTCATTAATGTCTTGAGCGCTAATTATAGGCATAGATAAGATACCTATGAATAGTAATATTAACTTTTTCATATAATTAATTTAATGTCTTAATCGTGTATTTTTTTTTTTTTTGAATTCTAGTTTCTTCTTCTTGAACTTCCTCCTCTGGTAGCTCTAGAAGAACTTGAACTTCTTGGAGCGCTAAAAGATCTGCTAGATCTTTGCGTTCTTGTACCAGAAGACGGCCTTACTCTAGTTCCTGAACTTGGACGAACTCTTGTGCCAGAAGATGGTCTTACTCTAGTGCCTGAACTTGGGCGAACTCTTGTGCCTGAAGATGGCCTTACTCTAGTTCCAGAAGAACTTGGACGAACTCTTGTACCTGAAGATGGTCTTACTCTAGTTCCAGAATTTGGTCTTGTACGTGTATTTGAATCTCTTCCAACTTGTCTTGTTCTTGGCGTTGAAGAAGAGCGTGTTGCGCTAGTTCTAGTTCTTGTGCTTCTTGAAAGGTTAGAGCGTTTTCCTAATACAGATTGTCTACCTAAGTAACCTCTTCTTCCAGATGTATATGCTAAGCCTCTATGTCCATTTCTTCCGTAGTAATTGTATCCGTAATAAGCATTTCCGTATCCGTAAGGAGGACACCAGTAAGGGTTATTAAAGCCAGCATTCCAACCCCAGTTATTCCATCCATAACCAGTATTCCAACCCCAATCTCCCCATCCGAAGCCTGCATTCCAACCCCAGCTATTCCAACGGTTCCATCTATTCCATCCCCAATTGTTCCAACCCCATGGTCTATTCCATGTGTTAAAACCAGTGTTATATACGTTAATTGTTACATCGCTACTAGACTCGCCCCATCCTGCATAACCAGTACTGTTACTAACAGTTCTTTCTTCTTCGGTGTAATCACCTTGGTAAGAGTCTACATCTGTAAATATTTCGCTTTCTTGTTCAGCTAATTCCAGTTCTTGAGATTTTTCTTTAAAGTAGTTTTGATAATAGCCATTAGATGCAGTGGATTCATTAGGAGCTGTTTCTTCTGTTCGTTCAACAGTAGTTTCAGAAGAATCATAAATGCCATCTGTATCTTGACCAACATATTGGTAAGAACCACACGATGTAAGTCCTAATGTTAATCCAATAATAGCTAAAGTTGGTACTTTCTTTTGTAAGTAGTTAATAAATCTCATATCTCTTTCATTTTAATTGTTGAACATAACAAAAATAGTTAGTTTTGTCGAACTATTTATTTTTTTAACATAGTCACAATATTTGTGCCAAAACATTGAATATGAGCAAAAAACTTACGAGTAGAGCAGAGGATTACTCAAAATGGTATAACGAACTCGTTGTAAAGGCTGACTTAGCTGAGAATTCGGCGGTTAGAGGATGCATGGTAATAAAACCTTATGGTTATGCTATTTGGGAAAAAATGCAGGCAGAATTAGATAGAATGTTTAAAGAAACAGGGCATCAAAATGCATATTTTCCATTATTTGTGCCTAAAAGTTTATTTGAAGCCGAAGAAAAAAATGCAGAAGGGTTTGCTAAAGAGTGTGCAGTAGTTACACATTATAGATTACAAAATGACCCAGATAAAGAAGGGAAATTAAGAGTAGATCCTGAAGCGAAGTTAGAAGAAGAGTTGGTAGTTAGACCTACTAGTGAAGCTATTATTTGGAATACTTATAAAGGATGGATTCAATCTTACAGAGACTTACCTTTATTAATTAACCAATGGGCAAATGTAGTTCGTTGGGAAATGCGAACACGTTTATTTTTACGTACAGCAGAGTTTTTATGGCAAGAGGGACATACGGCGCATGCCACTAAAGTAGAAGCTTTAGATGAAGCTAAATTAATGAATAATGTGTACGCAACTTTTGTTGAGAACTTTATGGCTATTCCTGTAGTGCAAGGTGTGAAAACTGAGAGTGAGCGTTTTGCAGGTGCAGATGAAACGTATTGTATAGAAGCCTTAATGCAAGATGGGAAAGCATTGCAAGCAGGAACATCTCACTTTTTAGGGCAGAACTTCGCAAAAGCATTTGATGTTAAGTTTACATCTAAAGAAGGTAAACAAGATTATGTATGGGCAACTTCTTGGGGTGTTTCTACACGATTAATGGGAGCACTTATTATGACGCATAGTGATGATAAAGGATTAGTATTACCTCCAAATTTAGCTCCTAACCAAGTCGTTATTGTACCTATATATAAAACAGAAGAGCAGTTAGCTGAAATTACAGAGGTTGTTAATGGTATAATGAAAGATTTAAGAAGTAAGCATATTACTGTTAAATTTGATAATAGAACAACGTATCGTCCTGGTGCTAAGTTTGCACAGCACGAATTACAAGGTGTGCCTTTACGTATAGCTATAGGACCAAAAGACTTAGAAAACGGAACAGTAGAACTGGCAAGAAGAGATACGCTAACAAAAGAGGTTGTTGCTTTAGAGGCTTTAACAGCTAAAGTGGAAGGTTTAATGACGGAAATTCAAGACGCGCTATTTAAGAAAGCTTTTAATTACAGAACTGAGCATACAACAGAAGTGGATACGTTTGATGAATTTAAAACGGTATTAGAAGGCAAAGGAGGCTTTGTTTCAGCACATTGGGATGGTACAATGGAAACAGAAGATAAAATAAAGGAAATTACTAAAGCAACCATTCGTTGTATTCCTTTAGAAGGAGATGTAAAAGAAGGTGTCTGTGTGTATTCTGGTAAGCCTTCAAAACGTAGAGTATTGTTTGCAAAAGCGTACTAAATGAAATTTTTTTTAAATTTTTTCATTTAGTGCTTGCAACACTCAAAAATAGTTGTATTTTTGCATCCGCAATGGAAACATTGTAAGTTATTTGAAAAGTATAGCAAGTAAAAAAAATAAAAAAAACTTTTGTGAGTTTTAAAATAAGTTTTATATTTGCACACTCAAAAATAAATGGCCCGTTCGTCTATCGGCTAGGACGCCAGGTTTTCATCCTGGTAAGAGGGGTTCGATTCCCCTACGGGCTACAATTTTTTAATAAAGAAAGAATAAGAACAAATGGCAAATCATAAGTCAGCGTTAAAGAGAATTAGAAGTAACGAAACTAGACGCGTAAGAAATAAATATCAGCACAAAACTACTCGTAATGCTATTAAAAGATTACGTGAGTTAACTGATAAGAAAGAAGCTGAGGCTTTATTACCATCAGTAGTGTCTATGTTAGATAAATTAGCTAAAAAAAATATTATACATGCTAACAAAGCAGCTAACCTAAAGTCAGGTTTAACAAAGCACGTTGCAGCTATATAATTATTTAAATTTATATTTAGAAAAACCTATTGTTAACGCAATAGGTTTTTTTATGCTCTATATTTTGATGGAGTGAAAGTGAATATTTATACAGTATTTTATTTATAGGTAAAGCGTGAGGTAAGTTTATAGTGTACCTATTAATGATTTATAATAAAAAAGTCTTTCTGAGAATTTCAGAAAGACTTTTTTATTAGTAAACAACTTGTGTTGTTTTAACCGTTCATAGAGATTAAAAATTCTTCGTTGTTTTTAGTTTGTTTAAAACGTTGGTTTATAAATTCCATTGCTTCTACAGGGTTCATGTCTGCTAGGTATTTACGCATTACCCACATACGTTGTACGGTATTGTCGTCTAACAATATATCATCACGACGTGTACTTGATGATGTTAAATCGATAGCAGGGAAGATTCTACGGTTAGATATTTTTCTATCTAATTGTAGTTCCATATTACCTGTTCCTTTAAACTCTTCAAAAATAACTTCGTCCATTTTAGAGCCTGTCTCTGTAAGAGCAGTAGCTATAATGGTTAAAGATCCGCCATTTTCTATGTTACGAGCAGCTCCAAAGAAACGTTTTGGTTTGTGTAATGCATTAGCATCTACACCACCACTTAATATTTTTCCAGATGCAGGTTGTACTGAGTTATATGCTCTTGCCAAACGCGTAATAGAATCTAATAAAATAACAACATCATGTCCGCATTCTACTAAACGTTTAGCTTTTTCTAATACAATGTTAGCAATCTTTACGTGTTCATGTGCTTCTTTATCGAAAGTAGAAGCAATAACTTCACCACGTACATTACGTTGCATATCGGTAACTTCCTCTGGACGTTCATCTATAAGTAAAATCATTTGATATACTTCTGGATGATTAGCAGCAATAGCATTTGCCACATCTTTTAAAAGCATTGTTTTACCTGTTTTTGGTT
This sequence comes from Pontimicrobium sp. MEBiC06410, assembly GCF_053601615.1. NCBI lineage: Bacteria > Pseudomonadati > Bacteroidota > Flavobacteriia > Flavobacteriales > Flavobacteriaceae > Pontimicrobium > Pontimicrobium sp. MEBiC06410. The sequence continues at coordinate 217,166 of NZ_JBSHNT010000147.1, read as the reverse complement.
GTGATACAATCATACCACGCTGTCCTTTTCCAATAGGAGCAAACAAGTCCATAATACGAGTAGAAATAGTGCTTTGTCTTTCTGCAATATTAAATTTTTCCTGAGGGAATAATGGCGTTAAATGCTCAAAAGATACTCTATCTCTAACAACATCTGGGCTTTGACCATTTATTTTATTGACTTTAATAAGCGGAAAGTATTTTTCGCCTTCTTTAGGTGGTCTTACGTTTCCTAAAACGGTATCACCAACCTTTAATCCAAATAAGCGAATTTGAGACTGTGATACATAAATATCATCTGGTGATGATAAATAGTTATAATCTGATGAGCGTAAAAAACCATATCCATCTTGCATGATGTCTAAAACCCCTTCACTTTCTATAATGGCATCAAATTCAAAGTCTGGCTCGCGGTAACGGTTTCTATTATCCTTATTACCGTTATTACCATTGTTTTTGTTCTGATTTTTATTTTGGTTCTTATTTTGGTTTAGATTGTTGTTACTAGATTTATTTGAACGATTTTGTTGATTATTATTGTTTTCGTCCTTTTTATTCTGGTGGTTGTGAACCGGTTTTTTATGTTGAGGTTTCTGTTGTTGTGGCTTTTGCTGGTCCTCGTTATCCGTTTTTGCTTCTGTATTTGTGCTAGTAGTTGTTTTATCAGCAGCAGCAGGTGCTTTCTTATCTTCTGTTTTTTTAGAAGTTCTAGGGCGTTTTGCTCTAGATTTATTCTCAGTTTTTGCTTCTGCTTTTTCTTCTTTAAAGTCTAGTGCTTCTTGAGCAGGTTTCTTTTCTGCAGTTTTTTTACTTTCAGTTTTTGTAGCCGTCTTTTGTACTCTAGCTCTTTTTTGAGTTGGAGCTTTTTTTGGTTTGTCTTCCTTTTTGACTTCTGTTTTAGCGACTTCTGCTACAGCTTTTGGGTTTGCTGCTTGATGATCTAGAATTTGGTAAACTAAATCTAATTTTTTTAATGAACGAAACTTTGGAATAGATAGTTTCTTTGCAATGTCCTGTAATTCAGGAAGCTTCATTTCTTTTAATTGTGATATTTCAAACATTGATGTTGAATTGAATATTTTGAGTTGAAATTTTTTCCGAAGAAATTGTAATGTAATTCTGAAGAATTAACCCCTTGCAAACGTGTGTATTGCAAAATGTTATTGCAATTATACAACTTTATTTTATTTTTTTGAGTTAAAATTATAAAAGAAACTATATTTTTGTAACTCAAATTTTTCAAATATATATGTTACAACGTATACAAACTATATACTTATTATTAGCCGCAGGAATATCTGGAGGGTTAATTTTTATGTTTCATATTTGGATAACTAATGAGAATGTTAAAGTCTATGCTATAGACGAAATGCCTATTTTTGGTTTGTTTGTAGGATCTGCTTTACTGTCATTAGTATCTATTTTCATGTTTAAAAATAGGAAATCTCAATTTATGTTGGGACGACTTAATATAATATTAAACTTTATTTTACTAGGATTACTTGTGTATCAATCTCTAAATTTACCTGGAGAAGTTACGGCTTCAGAGAAAGGTATTGGGATGTTTCTTCCTATTGCGTCTATCGTATTATTAGCATTGGCTAATAAGGCCATCAAAAAGGACGAAGATCTTGTAAAATCTGTAGATAGATTACGATAAACCTATCATCTTAGTAGTATTAGTGCGTTAACCCAAAGTGAAGACTTTGGGTTTTTTTGTAATTACTATTTTGGTAGTATTATTTTCTAGGGTATTCAATAACTTCTAATTGCTCAATTTTTTTTCCGTTAATTATAAAACGAAGCATGGTTCTAACTTTGTGAAACCCATGCAGGCCTACGGCACCAGGATTCATGTGTAATAGGTTTAGTTTTTTGTCTGGCATAACTTTTAGTATATGCGAATGGCCACAAATAAAAAGCTTAGGTGGATTTAAAGTAATTGCTTCACGAATATTTACATTATATTTGTTTGGATAGCCACCAATATGTGTTATCCATACATCTACGCCTTCGCACATAAATCTATTATGTTCTGGGAACTCTATTCGAGCTTTATGGTCGTCTATATTACCATAGACAGCCTTAAGTGGTTTTAATTTTTTTATTTCATCTGTTACTTTTAAGTCTCCAATATCACCAGCATGCCAGACTTCATCAGCTTGTTTTACATGCTTTATTATATGCTCATCAATATGGCTGTGTGTATCAGATAGTAAAAGGATTTTTTTCATATTTATTCTATAAGTAAGATGAAATCTTGTAATTATGTTAATAGGATATTCTAAGGATTAAAAAACAATTATATTTGTACTTCTTAATACAAAAATAAAGCTTTACTTGAGATATTTTATAGAACTTTCGTACAATGGTAGTGCTTATCATGGATGGCAAAACCAACCCAATGCTATTTCTGTACAAGAAGTTTTAGAAAAAGGATTATCGATCTTATTAAAAGAACCAATCTCTACAATGGGTGCTGGTAGGACAGATGCTGGCGTACATGCTAAACAGTTATATGCACATTTTAATACAGAAGCAAATTTAGAGATAGACACTGTAATCTATAAGCTGAATGCTTTGTTACCAAAAGATATTGCGGTTAGTAATATTTTTAGAGTTAAAGAAGAGTCTCATGCACGTTTTGATGCAATTAGTAGAACCTATTTGTATAGAATAGCTTTATCTAAAAATGTTTTTAATTACGAGCAAGCTTATTACTTGAAGCCAAAAATAAATATAGAAAGACTTAATAAAGCAACAAAAATTTTATTTGACTATAAAGATTTTCAATGTTTTTCTAAATCTAATACAGATGTAAAAACGTATCATTGTGATATAATGAAAGCTGAATGGACTATAGTGGATGATGAGCTTCGTTTTACTATTAAGGCCGATAGGTTTTTACGTAATATGGTAAGAGCAATAGTTGGTACTTTAATTAATATAGGTATTGGTAAAGTAGAAATAGAAGAGTTACATACTATTATACAATCTAAAAATAGAGGTAAAGCTGGTTTTTCTGTTCCTGCTCACGCATTATATTTGATAGAAGTTGGGTATCCGGAAAATTTCTTTTTGGAATAAAAAGAGCTAGTTTACAGATAAAAAGATGACTAAAAAAAAAGAAAATATATTCGATGTTACTTTATTTAAGCGCTTGTTTAAATTTACAAAGCCATACAAAGGAGTTTTAGTAGGCGTACTTTTTGCCGTTGTAGCTATAGCTTTATTAAGTGTGTCTATTCCTTATATTTTAAAGCATGCTATAGATAATAATATTAAGTTAGGAAAAGAAGAAGGTTTTTTGTTCTACATACTTTTAATGATAGGAATGTTGTTTTTAGAGACCATTTTTCAGTTTCTCTTTATTTTTTATGCAGCTTGGTTAGGGCAAAGTGTTGTTAAGGATATTAGAGTTAAGTTATTTAATCATATGCTTAAATTTAAAATGAAGTATTATGATAATTCTTCTGTAGGGACTTTAATAACAAGAGCCGTTACAGATATGGAGCGTATTGCAGATATTTTTTCGCAAGGCTTATTTATGATTTCTAGAGATTTAACGGTAATGTTAGTAATCTGTATTATTATGTTAGCCAATAACGTTAAACTGAGTTTAATTGTATTTGTAACTATGCCTATGGTTATTTATGCAACTAAGATATTTCAGAAGTACATGAAAAAGGCTTTCGAAGATGTAAGAACAGAAGTCTCTAACTTAAATTCATTTGTTCAGGAACGTGTTACTGGTATGAAAATACTTCAGTTATTTACCCGTGAAACAACGGAGCAAAAAAAGTTTAAAGAAATAAATGAAAGACATAAAAAAGGATGGTTAAAAACTATTTGGTACAACTCAATTTTTTTTCCAATTGCAGATTTTTTATCGTCTATAACTTCAGGATTAGTAGTTTGGGCTGGTGGGCTAATGGTTGTTTTATATGATACCGCTACAGTAGGAGAGTTGTTTATGTTTATTATGATGATTCCTAAGCTGTTTAGACCATTACGACAAATTGCAGATAAATTTAGTTCTCTACAAATGGGAATGGTTGCTGCTAGTCGTGTTTTTAAAATTATAGATACAACATCGCAAATTGATGACGATGGCAAACAAGAAGTTTTAAATTTTAGAGGCGATATTACTTTTAAAGATGTGCATTTTAGTTACGTGGAGGATGAGGAAGTCTTAAAAGGAATATCGTTTAATGTAAAAGCAGGAGAAACTATAGCTATTGTTGGAGCAACTGGAGCAGGAAAATCTACGATTATTAATTTATTGAACCGTTTTTATGAAATTAATGATGGAAGTATCTGTATAGATAATAAAGATATTAAAACTGTAACACTAGCATCGCTTAGAAGCCAGATAGCAGTAGTTTTACAAGATGTATTTTTGTTTGCAGATACTATTTTAAATAATATAACTTTAAATAATCCAGAAATTACAGAAGATCAAGTTAGGCAAGCTGCCAAGGATATAGGTATAGACGACTTTATTATAAGCCTACCGCAAGGCTATCAATATAACGTGAAAGAACGTGGGGTAATGTTATCTTCTGGACAAAGGCAACTTATTTCTTTTTTAAGAGCTTATGTTACCAACCCAAGTATTTTAATTTTAGATGAAGCAACTTCGTCTGTAGATTCTTACTCAGAACAGTTAATTCAAAATGCAACTGATAAAATAACAAAAGGAAGAACTTCTATTGTAATAGCGCATAGGTTAGCTACAATTCAAAAAGCAGATAAAATTATAGTAATGGATGCTGGTAAAATAGTAGAGCAAGGCACGCACAATGAGTTGTTGCAAAATGAGAATGGATACTATAAAAACTTATACGAAGTACAGTTTTTTAAAGCAGATGTAGCTTAATAATTTAGTGTTAAAAATTAAAGATACGTTATAGATGCCTTTTGCATTTGTTCCATGGCTTCCTTAAACTCATGCATACCTACATAATACACAAATATTAATATGAGCATGAATACTATTATAGCTAATAAATAGAAAACGGAAAAAACAATTAAAAATAACAATGTTTTTAAGATTATCTTTTTAAGATTTAACGCGTAAAGACGTTTTAAACAATAAGCTGAGTATAAAATTTGAAGCGGTAAAAATATAAAGACAACATTACCCATAGTGAAACCTAAAGTAGCAGAAGTAAGTATTATAATAACTCCAGTAATAGCCATTTGGGAAATGGTATACATGAATACAACTAAAAGCTCTGTATAGTTAAAGGTTTTGTTTTTTAAGAATACAATTTTTGCCATTAATGCATAAGCGGGTAGCAGTAACATCATTACAAAGGAATTATACTCTTGTGTTAATTTCATGATTTTCATAGATAGGCCTATATTGTCCTCACTTGTAAAATCTGAGATGTCTATGGCATCTGGGAAAAATGCCTTAAAACAAAAACTTGTAACCCAGAAAAAGTAATGGCTATTGCAAAATAGTTTATAGCATTTATATACTTTTTACGTGTACCATTAATATAGCCTCCAATAACAGCTTCTGGAGTTATAAATAATGCAATGAATGTTTGTAGAAACTTGTTATCTAGATTTAAAAACTGTTCATTGAAATCTTCAAATACATGTTTAAATGTAAGTTTATTTCTAATAACCTTTGCACCACAATTATAACAAAAGTTTATATCGTCGTTTAACGAGGTTTTACAATTTTTACAAAGCATTATTAATCTAAATCCTTTTTTATGAGTTCAATAAGTTCTAAATGATCTTTAAATGGTAAAAACTCACCATTTTTAAAGCAGGATATTTGCCCTGTTTCCTCACTAACGGCTAAAGCAATGGCATCTGTTCGTTCTGTAATACCTACTGCAGCTCTATGCCTTAAACCAAAACGCTGAGGTATTCTTTTTTCATTATTAACGGGTAAAATAACACGTGTTGCTTTTACAATGTTATTTTCTATAATAATAGCGCCATCATGTAAAGGGCTGTTTTTAAAGAAGATGCTTTCTATTATAGGCTGTGTAACCTTAATATTCATAGCATCACCAGTATCAACTAAAAAATCTAAACTATTATTACGCTCCAAAACTATTAAAGCACCAGTTTTTGAGGATGCCATTTTATTACAGGCTGCAATAATTGTTTCTATATCTGTTGTAGATGCACCTTCGGTTTTTAAAAACTTTAACTGATTTAAAAATTTACGCCTACTACCTATATTAGCAGAACCTATCATTAATAAGAATTTTCGTAACTCTTGCTGAAAAACAACAATAAGAGCAAACATTCCTACACTAATAAAACCACCAAGAATATTACTTAGTAATTGCATTTGTAGTGCTTCGGTAATTTTCCAAATGACATAAATAATAACGATGCCAATAAAAATATTAATAGCTACTGTACCTCGTACTAGTTTATATACATAGTAAAGTAGTAGTGCTACTAATACTACATCTACAATGTCTATCCAACTAAAGTTTAAAATGTTATCGAAAAGTTCTTTCAAGAGAAAAGTGTTTCAGTAAATTTAAAAATTTAAATTAATTAAAGATAAATTCATCTTTACTAATTGTAAAATTAGTAGTGTTTAATTTTAATAGTTCAGACTTAATACTTATATAATCTTGAAACGTTAAGTCTTTATTAAAAGCAAAGAATATTATGTTGTCATCTGTGCCTTCAAGTATGGCGTTAATAGTTTTAGTTAAATCATTTATATTAGTGTTAGTTGTTTTATTATTTGGCGTAATAATGCTAATATCTTTCAATGTGTTAATGTTTATACGTAAATAGGAGTGATTATCTTTTAAATCTACATTCTTGTTATACGAGTAATGTATTTCTGTAAAATCAATGAATCCTAAATTTTTTATAGCAGTGTCATTACAAGTAAAATAATTTTTGGCTTGTTCATTTTTATGCATTTTAGCATTACGCTTTTTATTTTGCAACTTAATAATAGAGGGTAAAGCCTGTTTAAGAGTTAGTCTCTTATCTACATTAATTAACCAATTTGTTGTAATAATTAAATTTTTACTATTTAATTCTACACTATCAGTTTTTGTCTCATCATAAAAAATATAAGCAGGCGATATATCTAAAACCTTTGTAATTTCTGCATTTTGTATTTGGGGAAGTAAAACCTGTTTTTCATTATTACAAGCTATTAAAAAAGTAGAAAAAATAATTAATAATATCTGTTTCATTATTTAAGGCGTTTATATAGTTCTACACATTCAACAGCTTCTTTTACATCATGTACACGTAAAATTTTTGCGCCTTTTTGCAAAGCAACCATATTTAAAGCTGTAGTGCCATTTAAAGCTTCAGCTGGTGTTGTATTTAATGTTTTATAAATCATAGATTTTCTAGAGACACCAACTAATAAAGGTAAGCCAGCTATTTTAAAACTTTCTAGACCATTTAATAATTCAAAGTTTTGTTCCTGTGTTTTAGCAAAACCAAAACCAGGATCTAAAATCATGTCTTTTATACCCAGTTGTCTCGCTTCTGCGATGCGTTCAGAAAAATAAAAAAGGATTGTTTTAAAAATATCGTTATAGTTTGTTAACTGTTGCATGTTTTGTGGTGTGCCTCTCATGTGCATCATAATATAAGGCACATTGAGTTTTGCAACAGTAGTTAACATATTTATATCTAGTAATCCAGCAGAAATATCATTCACAATTGCAGCTCCAGCTTCAATACATTGTTTTGCAACTTCAGATCTAAAAGTATCAATGGATAATACACTTTCGGGGAAAGTAGCTACTAAAAGTTTAACAATGGGTAGAATACGCTGTAACTCTTCAGTTTCAGAAATAGTTTCTGCATTAGGTTTAGAGCTATAGGCACCAACATCTATAAAAGTAGCACCCTCATGGAGCATTTTTTCAACTTGAGTTAAAATAGATTTTTCATTTTTATAGAGGCCTCCATCAAAAAAAGAATCTGGTGTAACGTTAAGAATACCCATAACTTTAGGCATACTTAAGTCAATACAATTACCGTTGCAATTTAATGTCATTTGTAGTGTTATAGACGTTGTTTGTTTAGGCTTGTAAAACTTTAAACCATAAACTTTGAACTTTTCAAAAAATTAAGCGAAATTTACGCAAAATTCAATCAATTCATGCAAGATACATCAAAACAATATGATGCCGTTATAAATAGCTGTCGTAACCTATTCATTAATAAAATGAAAGACTACGGAAGTGCTTGGCGCATTTTACGTTTGCCATCGCTAACAGATCAAATTTTTATTAAAGCACAACGCATTAGAAGTTTACAACAAAATGAGGTTAGAAAAGTAGATGAAGGAGCGCAAAGCGAATTTGTAGGAATCATTAATTATTGTATCATGGCTCTTATTCAATTAGATAAGGGAGTAGTAGAGCAACCAGACTTAACAACAGAAAAAGCAACACTGTTATACGATGAAAAAGTAGCACTTACAAAACAGTTAATGCAAGATAAAAATCATGATTATGGTGAAGCATGGAGAGATATGAGAGTGAGCTCGTTAACCGATTTAATCTTACAAAAGCTATTACGAGTAAAACAAATAGAAGATAATTCTGGAAAAACAATAGTAAGCGAAGGCATAGATGCTAATTATCAAGATATGATAAACTATGCCATTTTTGCATTAATACACTTAAGCGAAGCAGAAGCAAGTTAATTAAACAATAATAAACACATGAAAGTAATAGTTGGGGTTAGCCGTATATTTATAGGTATATTTTTTATCATTTCTGGATTAATAAAATTAAACGATCCTATAGGTTTTGCCTTTAAACTCGAAGAATACTTTGGGCCTACGGTTTTAGATTTACCTTTTTTAACACCTTATGCATTAGGGATTTCTATATTTGTAGTTGTATTCGAAGTGCTTTTAGGTGTGTTTTTAATTATTGGATACAAACCAAAGTTTACAGTTTGGAGTTTGTTACTAATGATATTGTTTTTTACGTTTTTAACTTTTTATTCAGCTTATTTCGATAAAGTAAAAGACTGCGGATGTTTTGGTGACGCTATGAAAATGACACCTTGGCAAAGCTTTTGGAAAGATGTGGGCTTATTAGCATTAATCCTTATTGTTTTTACACAAGTAAAATACATAAAACCTTTCTTTAATAAATTTGCAACAACAATAATATCATTATTAAGTTTTATAGCCTGTTTATGGTTTGGATACCATGTGTTAATGCATTTGCCTGCAAAAGATTATAGACCATATAAAGTAGGCGCTAATATTATAGATAATATGACGGTGCCAGAAGATGCACCAAAAGCAGTACAAGAATTTACTTGGACCTTTGAGCTTAAAAATGGAGAGCAAAAAGAATTTGTTACAGATGGATCTTACCCTAATGTAGAAGGCAAATACGTTGGTGTAGAAGTAGATATTATAGAAGAAGGATACGAAGCACCTATTCATGACTTTTCTATAGAAAAAGATGGTGAAGATTTAACAGAATCTATTCTTAAGGAAGATAACTTAATCCTTATAGTCGCCTATAATTTAGAGAAAGCAGAAGTAAATGGATTAAAAATAATAAAAGAAGCTACAGATAAAGCCATTAAAAATGGTTACACTGTAGTTGGTTTAACAGCAACAGGACCAGAAGAAGTAGCAGAGTATAAATCTGTATATAATTTAAATTTCGATTTTTATTTCTGTGATGAAACGGCATTAAAAACAATAGTGAGATCTAACCCGGGAATATTAAAACTGCAAAACGCGACAATTAAGCAAAAGCTACATTTTAATGATATCGACCAATTAGAACTCCCAGTAGTAGAACGTAAGCCAGAATCTAAACCAGAACCAGTTGAGGTAACAAATGTCATGTATTTTATAGACGATGAATTAGCTACTAAAGAGATGGTAGATACTATAAAAGCAGAACTTATAGAACGTATGGAAGTTGTTAAAGATAGTGTGTTGTTAAAGGAGATGGATGTAACGGGAGTAGACTCTATTATTAAAATAACATTAAAACAATAATATAGTCTGATCAGTTATTTTCTAAATAAAACCTTTTATGCACTACTTACATTATTTGGAGTAGTCACAGTTATATTTTTTTTATTTAGTGTATTGCCAGGAGACCCTGCAGAAATGATGCTGGGACAAAATGTAGATAAAGCCCAACTAGAAGTCGTTAACAAAAAATATGGTTTCGATAAACCTATAAGTACACAATACGCTTATTATATAAACGATTTATCACTACTTTCGTTTCATTCTAATAAAACAGAAGACTACACTTATTTAAGCGCTAATAAATACTCCGCCTTACAACTATTTACTCTAGGGAATACGACAACGGTTTTAAAACTGCCTTATTTGAGAGAATCGTTCACAAAACAAGGCAAAAAAGTAAGTCAGGTTTTAGTAGAAACCTTACCCAATACATTTGTACTAGCAATAACAGCCATATTAATAGCTATAATTCTTGGAATATGTTTAGGTATTATATCCGCCTTAAAAAAAGATACCATACTAGATAAAACAATACAAATATTGAGTACTGTAGGCATGAGTGTACCCTCCTTTTTTAGTGCAATACTATTTGCGTGGTTATTTGGCTTTGTATTACATAAGTACACAAATTTAGAAATGACGGGTAGTTTGTACGAATTAGATGATTTTGGAGAAGCAATGCACATACAATGGAAAAACTTAATACTACCAGCCGTAGTATTAGGTATTAGGCCATTAGCAGTAATAATACAATTAATGCGTAACTCTCTATTAGAAGTATTTAATCAAGACTACATACGAACAGCAAGAGCAAAAGGATTAAGCGAATTTCAAATAATAAAAAAACACGCTATTAAAAATGCAATGAATCCTGTGGTAACAGCCATATCAGGGTGGTTTGCATCTATGTTGGCAGGAGCAGTGTTTGTAGAATATATTTTTGGCTGGAACGGATTAGGAAAAGAAATAGTAAATGCTTTAAATACATTAGATTTACCAGTAATAATGGGAGCAGTATTAATTATTGCATTACTCTTTATAATAATTAATATTTTTGTAGATATTATTTATGCTTGGTTAGACCCCAAAATAAAACTACAATAAACTATTATGAAAAAAATTAGCCTTATTCTATTGTGTCTTTTTACGTTAATAAACTGTAAAGCACAAGAAGCACCAACGCAGTTTTCACAAGAAGCATTAAACGATACATTTATAAATATAAAAGGAAAGCAGGTAACATTTGCTAGTATATTAAAAGAACACAAAGACAAAACAATTATAATAGATGTGTGGGCATCTTGGTGCAGAGATTGTATTAAAGGAATACCTAAAGTAGCGCAACTACAGCAAAATAATCCAGAAACAGTATTTTTATTTTTATCATTAGATAAAACTGAAGCCGCATGGAAAAGAGGGGTCGCAAAATATAAGCTAAAAGGAGAACATTATTATATGCAATCTGGCTGGAAAGGGCCGTTTGGTACTTTTTTAGACTTAGATTGGATTCCTAGATATATGGTAATAGGAAAAACAGGAGAAATAAAAGTCTATAGAGCTATAAAAGCAGACGATAAAATTATACAAGAACAATTAAACTAAAGACTCTATTTAGTGAATTGAAAAAAATATAAAACAATGAGAAAAAATATAGTAGCAGGGAATTGGAAAATGAATAATGATCTAGCCCAAACCGAAACCTTAATAACAGCAATAAAGCAACAAGCAAAAACATCTAATGCAGAGGTAATGGTAGCTCCAACGTTTGTTAACTTATATCCTGCATTTAATGCATTAAAACAATCTAACGTAGAAGTTATAGCACAAAATATGCATTTTGCAAGTAATGGAGCATACACAGGAGAGGTAAGTGCAGCAATGTTAAAAAGTGTAGGAGTTAATACCGTAATTTTAGGGCATAGTGAGCGCCGAGCATATTTTAATGAAACCGATGAGATACTTGCACAAAAAGTAGACACAGCATTAAATAACAACATGAGAGTTATTTTCTGTTTTGGAGAAGAATTAGCCGACAGAAAAGCTAATAATGAAGAAACAATCGTAAAAAATCAAATAGCAAACGCATTATTTCATTTAGAAGCAGCTGCCTTTAAAAATATAGTTTTAGCATACGAACCCGTTTGGGCAATAGGTACAGGAGAAACAGCAACTCCAGAACAAGCACAAGACATGCACCAGTTTATAAGACAAACTTTAGCAGAAAAATATACAGCAGAAATAGCAAATTCAGTATCTATATTATATGGGGGGAGCGTAAAACCAGCAAATGCAAAAGAAATTTTTTCAAAACCAGATGTAGATGGCGGTTTAATAGGAGGAGCATCACTAAAAGCAGAAGACTTTTTTGCTATAGTAAATGCATTTTAGGGCGTTACCTAAAGGTCGGGCTTTCTCAAGTCACTCTCTGCGAGGAGTTCCAACAATTGCTCAATCCCTAACGCAGAAAAAGATAATACAGAAAAAAAAAAAGAACATTCAATAACATAACAATGTCAAATATTATATACATCGGCTATTATTTTAAGGTAAGCCCAATACAACCAGCAGTAGAAATTTTAATAGCAGAATTAGGTTATGCAGGTTTTGAAAGTTTTGTTGAAACAGAGGAAGGCGTTACAGCATACATACAAAAAGAAGAGTGGCAAGAAAATATACTAGACAATGTGCAAATTTTAAAATCAGACGAGTTTAAAATAAGCTATACATTCGAAGACATAGAACAAGTAAACTGGAATGCAGAATGGGAAAAAAACTTTAACCCTATAATAGTAGACAACCTATGCTCAGTAAGAGCACCGTTTCATGACAAACCAGACACTAAATACGACATTATTATAGAACCCAAAATGAGTTTTGGTACAGGGCATCACGAAACAACACACATGATGATTCAGCATATTCTTAAAAATGATATGATTGGGAAATCTGTTTTGGATATGGGCTGTGGTACAGGCGTATTAGCAATTCTAGCAGCTATGAAAGGAGCAACAGTAGTAGACGCTATAGATATAGACAATTGGTGCTACCTAAATAGCGTTGAGAATGTAGAACGTAATGGAGCATTAGATATAACTGTGTTAGAAGGAGATGCTACTTTGCTAAAAAATAAATCCTACGATAGTATTATAGCAAACATAAATCGTAATATTCTTTTAAAAGATATGGCAACCTACAAAAGCTGCCTTAATGCTGGAGGAAACCTATTTTTAAGTGGGTTTTATGACAATGATATACCACTAATAACCGAAGAAGCAAACAAGCTTAATTTAACTCTAAAACACAAATTAGAGCGAAACAATTGGGTGTCCTTGCATTTTGCCGAATAAAATAGCGTTTAAACGATTTTTTTGACAGATTATTCTGTAAAACAATCAAACTACGGGTTTTGCCGTAATCCGTTTGTTTTAAATAATTTACCTTTATTTTAAATAAATTTATTTTATCCTATAGGTATTGTAGACTTTCTAAACCAAAAGCTCTGCACCAAGTTACCTATGGCTATTGTTTACGTAAGCTTTAAAATTAATTTTAACCAAAAAACTTTAAAAACAATGAAGAATATTAAAATATTTTTAATAGCAATACTTTCATTATCATTCTTTATTCAATCTTGTGAAAAAGAAGAGGTTAGTGAAGATATCTCAGCTTTTAATGATGATGTAATAATTAATTCAGATGGAGTAGAAGGTAGAACTTCAGTAACAGATATAGATTTGTTAAACTCAATTAGAGACCTCGAATTAGATGCAGGAGCTATTACAAAAGGAGACTTTCATCTACCAGACGGTTCTGTAGAAGAGAGAATTTATATAGGTAGCGATATTGTAATTACTAGAGAAGAGATTCAGTTATTAAATGAAGCATATTCTGGTACAGGGCGTCAATACAGAACAGCTAATCTAGTAACAGGAGCAAATAGAACAATAAACATTTTAGGTTACACAGGAGGAAGTCAAGCATTATCTAGTAAAGCGCAAACAGCATTGTCTAGAGCCGTAAATAATTACAATAATATTAGTAATATGGCATTAAGTTTTAATTTATCATTTGGAACCAATTACCAAGCTGCAGATATGGTTGTGTACGATAATACAGTGAATACTAATGGTACAGGTGGAGTTGCTGGTTTTCCAAAATCTAACGGAACACCTCATAAATTCGTGCAAATATATAACTTAGAGCAATTTTCAACTAATGTAAATGAACACGTTATTACACATGAGATTGGACACTCTGTAGGGTTCAGACATTCAGATTGGTTTGATCGTTTAAGTTGTCCTGCATCTAGTCAAGGAAATGAAGGAACAGGATCAGATGGTGCAATACACATATCTGGAACACCAACAGGAAGAGATTTAACTTCAGTTATGCAAGCATGCTTTTCTTCAGGAGCAAGTGGTAATTTTAACGCTAACGATGTATCTTCTTTACGCTCTATGTATCCAACGACCTCTGGTGGAGGTATATGCGATGGAGTATCAGAATGGCAAAGTAATGCAAGTTACTCTGTAGGAGACCGCGTTACATACTTTGGTAACCTTTATGAGCGTACAAGTAGCGGATGGAGTTTAATAGGTCCATGTTAAGCTAAAACTATAGATTATGTTTTGCTTTTAAGTAAAACCAAATCTTAACTATAAAATTAGTTGTAAATGAGTCATTTAGTATAATCTAAATGGCTCATTTTTTGTAACATAAATATGGAGGTTTTAGTCTTTTAGATATTTAATTTTTAACTCTTATTTTAAGAAGGAAGTATCAAAAAGGAACTCTTTTTGTTTTTATCTTTGTATAATATTATATAAATTAGTGTTATAATTTTGAAGAAGATGAGTACTCAAGAACAAGTATTAGAACAAGTTGAAGTATCAACTAAAGAAAAAAAGAATAATGAAATTGTATTATACAATGATGATGTTAATACATTCGATCATGTCATAGATATGTTAATTTATGCCTGCGACCATACGCCAGAACAAGCAGAGCAGTGCTCTATATTAGTACACTATAAAGGAAAATGCACCGTTAAAACAGGAGATATTAAGGATTTAAAGCCACGATGCTCTAAATTACAACAAGCAGGTTTAAGCGCAGAAATTATTTAAAAGAATAAAAGTTTAAAATAGATATAAAAAGCCGATTCTTAATTAGAGAATTGGCTTTTTATTATACTACACCTAAATAAGTCTCTACTTATTTAAGTTAATTATATTTTCAGTTTCAATTCGCGATAACTCTTTTAACTCTCCATTCTCGTATAATTTAGGTAAGTCCTTAAGAGGAGTATTTGCAGGAGCTTTAAAATTTATATAATCCTGAAACCTAATACCATCTACTGTACGTGCATTATAGGCGCTTCTAAAGCGAACGCCTCCACCATTTACAAGGTAATTATAGGCTAAAAAATCTATAGTGTTAGTTTTTGTATTTATCCAATAATAAAATTCATCATCATGGTCTTGACCACCACCTTCTTTATTAAAAGTAATTTCAATAATATTGTAGTCTTCGTTTTTTATAGATGTCGTGCCTTTAAAAGCTTTATTAACGGCAGCATCATTCAATTTATGAGGTAAAGTAGCAAAATAAATTACAGAATTTAAAGCACCCGAGTATGCTTTAATTTGTTTCTCATTTAAATTAACACGCTTGTCATTAATAACTCTAGTTAATGTGCCGTTTTCTAAAACATCATAAATTAAATCCCCTTCAGTTTCATTTTTCATTTCATAGCGGTAATTACTACCGTTATTAGTAAAAGAGTATTCTTTTTTTCTAAAAATAAAAGTATAAGAAGCATTATTATACAAACGCCCACCATGAGCTTTTATGGCCTTATTTACTAATAATTCGGCCTTGCTAAGTGTTTTTGCTGGAGTAAGTGTATCCGCTTTTATAATATTAGGAGTAGGTGCTTTAGTAGCGGTAACCCTAACCGTGTCCTTACAAGAGGTAAGGCATAAGCTAAGGATTAAGATTTGTACAATAGGTTTCATTAATATATTAGTATTAAAATGAGATTATGCAAATGTAAGTCTACTTTTTTAAGTAAAGCTTACTTAATTATTAAAAAATAAAAAGACACTCTATACAGTAATAAGCACTATTTAAAGTTATACAAACTATTTACTAAAGGCATTTTAAGTTTAAAAACTCTCCTAAGGTTATTAAAAACTTTTTGTTTAAGGAGACACAAAACTTTATCTTTAACAAATCAACTTAATTCCTTAAAAAGAACTTATGTCATTAAAAAATGACCTTATAATAATCATGTTTAGTGCAGTTTCAAATAGCACTAATAAAAATGCAATATATACCACAGATGAAGAGTTAGTGAAACTAATATTAAATTCAAATGACTCTGCACTCTTTGGACAGTTATACGATAGGTACAGTAAAAAAATATATAGTAAATGTTACAGTTTTGCGGAGGATAGCGATGAAGCACAAGATTTAACTCAAGACGTTTTTTTAAAGCTGTATACAAAACTGCATACTTTTAAAGGGAAATCTAAATTCTCTACGTGGCTCTATAGCTTTACCTACAACTTTTTAGTAAATTACAAAAAGAGAGATACAGCAAAAAAATTAGGAGAACGTTGGGAATTATTAAATAAAAATGATAAACACCTTACACAAGTAGATGATATTGAGGAAGATGAAATTTTTGAGTTTAAAGCATCCAATTTAGAAAAAGCATTAGAGCTAATTGAACCTGCAGATAAAGCTATTCTGTTATTAAAATATCAAGATGAAATTTCTGTTAAAGAAATACAAACCCTCCTTAATATTAATGAGAGTGCGGTTAAAATGCGGCTTAAAAGAGCAAGAATAAAATTAGTAAAAGCGCATCAAAAACTATTAAGTAATGACTAAAAAAAATCCGTTTCAAAACATAGAGCCAGAAGTATCTATACCAGAAGACTTAAAAAAAGACATTCTTCAAGAAGTAGAAGAAATCATTGCTAATGAGGAAGAAAATGATGAGGAGGAAAATAATATTGATCCCTCGAAGACTTAAAAATATAATATTTTTTAGGTGACCAATGTGTTTTTTAGGTGTCATATTTATAGTAATCCTAATTTTAGTAGATACTATGGTAAAACAAAATCCTTTTAAATCTATTGCGGTTGTACCAAAGGAAGTACCTGCCCATCTTAGAGAAAAAATAATGAGAGCGGTTACTAAAATAAAGAGGCATAAAAAGATGTCTACATTAACTACCAAAAACTAATAAAGACACAGTTTCTTCATTATTTAAAATAATATTTATTTTTTATTTAAAAAAAAGTGACCTAGAAAAAAAAAGTGTGTCTTAAAAGCAAAAGAGTTACACATCTCCAGATGTTTTCAACTTGAGAAGTGTAGCTTTTTTTAATTAAAATGAGTTTTATATAAACGCATTGCCATAACCAAAATGAAATCGTTTTTCATGTTCGGGTTTAGGAGAATAAAGAAGTCTTCTCTAAAAACTGCCTTAGGGATAAGGAACCGAATCACAAGGCTGTCTTCTAAAATTAATATAACATTCCGTATGTTGGAGCAAAATAGCTTCGACCCATCTACTATTTTTATATTTCGTATCTGAATAATTAGAAATAACGTTTCTGTTGCTTTTAAAGCAAAATATACATTTTTCTAATTTTTATTTATACATAATGAAAACCAAATACATTGATCTAATCGATCAAACTTTCGATTTTCCTCAGGAAGAGTTTACCCTAAAATCAAACAAACTTAACTTTCATGGAATTGACTTAATGGCACTAGTAGAAAAACATGGTGCGCCATTAAAATTTACATACCTACCAAAAATATCCGATAATATTAACAGAGCAAAAAACTGGTTTGCAAATGCAATAACAGAACATAGTTATGAAGGTAACTATAACTATTGTTATTGTACAAAAAGCTCTCATTTTAAGCATGTATTAGACGAGGCACTTAAAAACGATATTCATATAGAAACATCATCGGCTTTTGATATAGATATTGTTGAAAACCTTAAAGCACAGAATAAAATAAGCGATAACACCTTTGTTATTTGTAATGGCTTTAAACGCGATCAATATGTGCAAAACATTGCAAGACTAATTAATAAAGGTCATAAAAACTGTATAACGGTAATAGACAATTATGAAGAAATATCCTTGTTAAGTGAAGCTATTAATGGTAACTATAATATAGGTATTCGAATAGCTTCAGAAGAAGAACCAAAGTTCGAGTTTTACACCTCTCGTTTAGGTATTGGCTATAAAAATATTGTGCCTTTTTACAATAAGGAAATTAAGGACAACTCAAAAGTAACCTTAAAAATGTTACACTTTTTCATAAACACAGGTATACGAGATACTGCCTATTATTGGAATGAGTTACTAAAGTGTATGAAAGTTTACGTTAACCTAAAAAAGGAATGTCCTAGCCTAGATAGCCTTAATATAGGAGGTGGGTTCCCTATAAAAAATTCATTAGCTTTTGATTATGACTATGCTTATATGGTAAGCGAAATTATAAGACAGATTAAACAAGTTTGCGATGAAGCAGAGGTAGCAGTACCAAATATATTTACAGAATTTGGAAGTTTTACAGTAGGAGAAAGTGGAGGCGCTATTTATGAAGTTTTATATCAAAAACAACAAAATGATAGAGAAAAGTGGAATATGATAAATTCCTCTTTTATAACAACAATGCCAGACACTTGGGCTATAAATAAACGCTTTGTAATGTTGGCTATAAATGGATGGAATAAAGAATACGAACGTGTATTGTTAGGAGGGTTAACCTGTGATAGTGATGATTATTACAACAGCGAACAGCATATGAATGCGATATATCTTCCTAAATACAATAAAGAAAAACCGTTATACATTGGTTTTTTTAATACAGGAGCCTATCAAGAAACTATAGGAGGATTTGGAGGATTACAACACTGTTTAATCCCAACTCCAAAACATATTTTAATTAATAAAAATGAAGAAGGAGAAATAATAACAGAGGTATTTGCAGAACAACAAACATCCGAAAGCTTATTATCTATACTTGGTTATGACTTTGGAATAAACAATAATTTGAACAAAGAAAAAACTAAAACACATTCAGCCTTAGAAGTATTAAAAACAACACACTAATAGCAATTATTTTACAAAAAATGAAAACGAATACTAATTATGCTGGCATTCCTAATAACTATGCTGGTTTAGAAACATCAAAAATAGTATTAATTCCTGTGCCTTACGATGGTACTAGCACATGGGGAAAAGGAGCCGATAAAGGTCCAGAAGCTTTTTTACACGCTTCAGAAAATATGGAGTTGTACGATATTGAAACAGATAGTGAAGTATATAAACAGGGTATTTATCTTGCAGATGCAGTAACAGAGAATAGTGCGCCAGAAGCAATGGTTAATGCCGTTCATGTAGCAGTTAAAGCAAACATAAAACGAAACAAATTTGTGACTATGTTTGGCGGTGAACATTCAGTATCAATAGGAGCTATTCGTGCTTTTGATGAGTATTTTAATAATTTAACAGTATTACAACTTGATGCACATGCCGATTTAAGAAAAGAATATGATGGCTCTAAATACAACCACGCTTGCGCTTTATACGAAGCTAATGAGAATACAAATTTAGTACAAGTAGGAATTCGTAGTATGGATATAGAGGAGAAACGAGTAATGAATGAAGAAAATGTATTTTTTGCACACGATATGGTAAATGATGATTATTGGATGGATAGCGCTTTAGATTTAATGACCGATAATGTGTATATAACAGTAGATTTAGATGCCCTAGACCCTTCAATAATGCCATCAACAGGTACACCAGAACCAGGAGGGCTATTTTGGTATGAAACATTAGAGTTTTTAAAAAAGGTTTTTGAAGAAAAAAATGTAGTAGGTTTTGATATTGTAGAGCTATGTCCAAATGAAATAGA
Source organism: Pontimicrobium sp. MEBiC06410 (assembly GCF_053601615.1). Taxonomy (NCBI): domain Bacteria; kingdom Pseudomonadati; phylum Bacteroidota; class Flavobacteriia; order Flavobacteriales; family Flavobacteriaceae; genus Pontimicrobium; species Pontimicrobium sp. MEBiC06410. The sequence goes on along the minus strand of NZ_JBSHNT010000147.1, from coordinate 197,227 downwards.
TAAATCTTCAGACTTTTTAGCGGCAAAACTATACTATAAAATGTTAAGCTACAAATTTGTAGAACAAGAGGCAGAGGATGAAAACGAAAACCTATACGGGAATAAAAATCAAAATACTATAAACAAATTAAAATACAATCAAGATGAAGAGTAAAGGAGCCATCTCTCAATTTATAGAAAAATACTATTTGCACTTTAATGCAGCATCAGTAGTAGACGCTGCAAAAAGTTACGAAGAACAACTAAATAAAGGCTCTAAAATGTTAGTATCTTTAGCAGGAGCAATGAGCACAGCAGAGTTGGGTAAAATTTTTGCTGAAATGATTCGTAAAGACAAAGTGCAAATTATTTCGTGCACAGGCGCTAACCTTGAAGAAGATATAATGAACCTAGTTGCACATAGCCATTATGAGCGTGTACCAAACTATCGAGACTTAACACCACAAGACGAATGGGATTTGTTAGAAAGAGGTTTAAATCGTGTTACAGATACCTGTATTCCAGAAGAAGAAGCTTTTAGACGTATTCAAGAACATATAGTAAAGATTTGGAAAGATGCAGAAGCTAATGGAGAGCGTTACTTCCCTCATGAGTTTATGTATAAGTTATTGCTTTCTGGTGTGCTAGAGAAGCATTACGAGATAGACATAAAAGACTCTTGGATGTATGCCGCAGCAAAAGCTAATTTACCAATTGTAGTACCTGGCTGGGAAGATAGTACTATGGGAAATATTTTTGCAAGTTATGTTATGAAAGGAGAACTCAAAGCCAGTACAATGAAATCAGGTATTGAGTATATGGCATATTTAGCAGATTGGTATACAGATAATTCAGAAAATGGTATCGGTTTTTTTCAAATAGGAGGTGGTATAGCAGGTGATTTTCCTATTTGTGTAGTACCAATGTTATATCAAGACATGGAGCGCACAGATACCCCTTTTTGGAGTTATTTCTGTCAAATAAGTGACTCAACAACAAGCTATGGGTCTTATAGTGGGGCAGTGCCAAACGAAAAAATAACATGGGGTAAATTAGATATAAATACACCTAAATTTATTATAGAGAGTGATGCTACAATTGTAGCACCGTTAATATTTGCTTACCTATTAGACATGTAATTATGAAAAATAATAATCCAAATTTAAAAAGAGTTATTGTCGATTTTAAAAAATTAACACCAGAAATTCTAGCGTTAGTAGTTGATAAATTTCCAGATGGATACGACGATGCAGATATTATAAAGTTTAGAAATGCAAAAAATGAATGGATAGAAGCAGTTGAGATTATTACAGACGACACTAAATATTTGGTTAAAGTAAGTGCAAGGTTAGAAAAAGTAATGGAAGATTATGATGAAGAAGATTATGAAGCCTATGAGGATAACGACCCAGAAGCTGTACAAGACCCTTTTTGATTAAAAATAAATATGAAAGCCTTAAAAAAAAAAGATAAAGTTAGACTGATAGCAATTAATAATGATAACTTACTAGTACTTGAAAAAGGAGATGTTATTAAAAAGTACTCGTTACCAGGAGGTGTAAAAAAGAAAACAGAAGTAGATTATAATTCGTTAATTAGAGAAACTTATGAAGAAATAGACGTTAAGCTTAAAGAAAATGAGTTAACCTATTTCCTATCTATAAAGAGTAAAAATAAGGCTAAGCAATTAGTTTATAAATATTATTTCACAACAACAAAACCAATAGAAAAAATAAAGCTAAACGAGCCAGATAAGTTTAAAAATGTACTTTGGGTACCATGGCAAGAAGCTCTAGACTATTTAGATAAAGAAGACCGAAGCGCAGTAATTAGGTATTATAAATAATACAAAAAGAGATAACCTTAAATAATATTAATATGAAAGCAGCATTCCATTTAGCACTTCCTTGCAAGAGTGTTGAAGATACAAGACAATTCTATATAAATACGCTTGGAGCTAAAGTAGGTAGAAGCTCAGAAACATGGGTAGATATTAATCTTTATGGAAATCAACTAACATTTACCAACACTGGAGCTTTTAAATTTAACTTTAAAAACTATAAATTAAGCGATAAAATATTGCCTACATTTCATTTTGGAGTTGTGGTGGATAATGATACCTGGAAAAAATTGTACAAAAAACTCTCTAAAAATAATTTTGATGTCACTACAGAAGTTACATTTTTAGAAAATAAAGTTGGAGAACATTTATCTTTTTTTATTACAGACCCTAACGAGTATATGGTAGAATTTAAGAGCTTTAAAAATGCAGAGGAAATTTTTGAAAAAAAATAAATGAAAACAAAAGACATAGAAAATATTGAGCTTAAATTTTTGGATTTAAAAGATTACCAAGAACTTAAAACTGTGATGATATCTGCATATAAAAATATGCCAAACTCTTATTGGAAAGAGCATCATATAGAAGCGTTAATAAATAAATTTCCTGAAGGGCAGGTCGTTATAAAAATTAATGGGCAGCTAGCAGGTTGTGCACTAGCAATTATTGTAGAGTATGATGATTTTGAAGACAATCATACCTATATAGACATTACAGGCAATTATACTTTTAGAACACATAATAATGATGGAGATATTTTGTATGGAATAGAAGTTTTTATAAAACCAGAATTTAGAGGATTGCGTCTGGGAAGAAGGCTTTATGATTACCGAAAAGAAATAGCAGAAAAGTTAAATTTAAAAGGAATTGTGTTTGGAGGTAGAATGCCTAATTACAGTAAGTATGCTAACACAATTTCACCTAAAGAATATATTGAAAAAGTAAAGCGAAAAGAAATTAACGACCCTGTATTAAATTTTCAGATATCTAATGACTTTCACCCTATTAAAGTAATGAAAGGCTATTTAGAAGGAGATGAAGCATCTGGAGAATATGCTATTTTAATGAAGTGGGGCAATATCTATTACACAAAACCTTCAAAGAAAGCAGCAACAAAGAAAAGTGTAGTTCGATTAGGGTTAATACAATGGCAAATGCGTTCATATAAAGACCTTGATGAACTTTTAAATCAAGCTGAATATTTTATAGATGCAGTTGCAGGCTATCGCTCAGATTTTGCATTGTTTCCAGAGTTTTTTAATGCACCATTAATGGCAAAAGACAATCATTTAAAAACACCAGATGCTATTAGAGAATTAGCCAAACACACAACAGCTATTGTAGAAAAGTTTTCAGAATTTTCTATTACTTATAATATTAATATCATTTCTGGGAGTATGCCAGAAATGCGAGATGGACGTTTATATAATGTTGGGTATTTATGTAGGCGAGATGGTACAGTAGAACGTTACGAGAAGCTACACGTTACACCAGATGAAGCAAAAGTATGGGGAATGCAAGGAGGAAGCCAAATAAAAACATTCGATACAGATTGCGGAAAAATAGGCGTCTTAATTTGCTACGATTCTGAGTTTCCAGAATTAGGTAGGTTACTAGCAGACGAAGGAATGGATATTCTATTTGTGCCCTTTTTAACAGATACTCAAAATGGATACTCACGTGTGCGCCATTGCTCGCAAGCTAGAGCTATTGAAAACGAATGTTACGTAGCCATTGCAGGAAGCGTGGGCAATTTACCAAATGTAGAAAATATGGATATACAATTTGCGCAATCTATGGTTTTTACACCTTGCGACTTTTCGTTTCCAACCAATGGTATAAAAGCAGAAGCAACACCAAACACAGAAATGATACTTATAGCAGATGTAGATATAAACCTTTTACGCGAATTACATCAATTTGGAGCTGTGAAAAACTTAAGAGATAGACGTAAAGACCTCTTTGAACTTAAAAAGAAGTGTTAAGCTAGTTTTAAATGTTGACTATTTTAAAAAACTGTAGTCGTAAATTTATTATCTAAATAATTCTGTTAATTTATAATACCTAATTTTATTGCAATGAGTAATACACTATATAAAAACCTAGATTATTACACATCGCTAGCACATCTACTTTATGCAATAGCAATGGCAGACCGGTCTATTAATCGCGATGAAAAACTACAAATTATAGCTTTTACTAAAAAATATTTCACTAAAAGCATACCCGAAATAGATAGCCAAGAGCTCATTTATAAAACCTTACGAGAGCTAATAGCTAACCAAACAGAAGCGCAAAGAGCATTTTTGGTTTTTTCTGAATATTATTTTAGAAACAAAACGTTATTTAATAACTCACTCAAATCTCAAATTTTAGAAACCTGTAATGCAATTGCTACAAAAAAGGGGAAGCGTTCAAAAATGGAATTAATACTACTAGCAAAACTGCAAGCCTTGTTTTTTCCTAAAGAGTTTTAATACGGTTTAGTAAAAAAAACAAAAAAAAGTAAATAGATAAGTGACCCCAAAAAAACTTCGGTGTCTAAATAATAACATCAAAAAGGCAAGGAATCTTTTTGAAAACATTAGTAGTATAACAATTATAAATAATTAACAATGAAAACATTAAAATTATTACCGTTATTCCTTATTGCATTCTTATTTTGTAACCATGTTGTAGTAGCGCAAGAAGATGAAGAAGAAGAAATTATAGAAGAAGTAAGTGAAGAAAACCAAGAAGAACTATCTATCATCACTGCTATTTATAGAGGGATAGACGATGGCATGTTTACCTTTAGTTATAAAGATGAAGAAGGAGAAGAAATAGCAATTAGTTTTAATAAGCTTTCGTTAGAAGCAAAACGTATGTTCGATCTTAACAAAAAAGAAATGATAGGTGAAAAATTTGAAATCACTTACTCAAGTGTAAATGAGGAAGAAGAAGATGATGACGATGAGGTAGATTATACAATTGTAAAAACAATATTAAAGCTTAAAAAACTGTAACTTCCCAGTAGTATTTCGTTAAAAAACAAAACCTGTAATAAAATTACAGGTTTTGTTTTTTTGTGACCATGGCAGGATTCAAACCTGCAACCTCTTGAGCCGTAATCAAGTGCGCTATTCAGTTGCGCCACATGGCCTTTTTTTGTGGGTGCAAATATATTTCTTTTTTATTGAATGTACCAAATAAAATGAGAATTTATTTTGCTTTTTTTAATTCAAGAATTTAATAAAAAGAAATATTGCTAATACTTGTTTTAATGTATAGAGTAATGTTTTTAGATTATAAATTAATCTAAAGCATTTTTTGTAACAAAAACTTTCCAACCAAAAATAGCCATTTGTAGTTTGCTGGCTTTACTTAAATCTAATCTTTGTTTAGTATAGCTAGGTAGAATGGCTTTATTAAGTTTAGCTAATACTTTAAATAACTGTTTTTTCATGTCTGTTATTCTATAAAAACAAAACCCATTCATAAAGAGTTTATTGCTTTTTCATTTCTCAAAACTATTATTTAATTACCGGTTTGCCAAATAGTGTTTAGAGATTTTTAAAAATGATAAAACTTATTCTAGACTAAGTTTTACATTTTATGTAAGTCTTAAAGAAGTATCCATAAGATAATATCAATAATTAGTTTGGCAAGTGCGATCATAAGTTTTATAGTTTAAAAGGTTAATAACAACTACAACCATTTTTAATGATTGTTCAGCCAATATATATTTTTGGGAATCTATTATCCAAATGAAATTAACAGAATTAATGAATTTAAATTTACATTTATAACTAAAAAAATATAAAAGGTTTTAATTTAAAACACTATTTGCTTTATTAGTGTTTAAATATGTAGTTTAAAACAGCTTTTATTGTTTTATATTATAACAATTACAGGGGTTTTTTTGATGTGTTTTTAATTTACAAGGGAAATTTGATTTTAAAAAAACACTAAAAATGAGGTTTGATTTTTTTTTGTAAAAAAAATCTATAAAAACGATTTGTTAAAAAAGAGGGACTTATAGATAAAAAAATGCTCACTATAGTAATGTTACGTACCTTTGCAAAAAGTGTAAATGATATGAGAAGTATAATTATTATAATTGCAGTACTAATTTGTAATCAATTAAGTACTGCCCAAGTTGTTATTAACGAATTAGATTGCGATACCCCAGGCACAGATACTTTAGAGTTTATAGAATTAAAAACTCCATCTGCAAATACAAGCTTAGATGGATATGTTTTAGTACTATTTAATGGCTCATCAAGTGGCATGGACTCTAGTTACTATGCTAAGGATTTAGACGGAACCACAACAGATGAAAATGGATTGTTAGTATTAGGTAGCACTACACTAACACCATTTCCTCAAGTACTAATACCAAGTAATATAATACAACAAGGAGCAGATGCAGTAGCTATATATCAAGCAGACGATACAGATTTTCCAGATGGAACTCTAGCGACAACTACAAACTTAATAGATGCATTGGTTTATGAAACAGGAGATCCAGAAGATGTGACATTGCAAACCTTGTTAGGAGAAACGTTTCAAATAGATGAAAACTTAAACGGTAACAAAACAACAGAATCTATACAGTTAAATAATGATGGAACAAGCTATGCAGTAACAACACCAACACCAAGACAATTAAACGATGGTTCAGGAGTAGTATTCAACCCTATAACCATATCTACCACACAAACACAGTATGGAGAAGGAGAGACGTTTAATATAACCTTTACAGCAGAAACTAATGTAACCGCAGATGCTACTTTTAGTTTTACGCTTAACAACTTTGGTTTTACTACTGCAGACTATACAGGAAATACAACCGTTACTATATTAAGCGGACAAAACTCGGTAACTACAAGTATAACATTAGTAGACGATACGTTTAATGAAGGAGATGAAGAATTGGTTATTAAATTTTCTAATTTATCTTCACCATACATTCCGTTTAATAACTTTATAACTATAAGAGCTGTAGATAACGATTTTATCGTTGCCCCATACGGAACTCCATTAAACCCCACATACGGTACAGTTGCTAGTACACAACCAAACGGATATTATGATCCTATAAATGGATTATCGGGCACAGCCTTAAAAGAGGCATTGCAGGGTATTATAGCAGATCCAGCAACGGTAAGAGCACAAACTTATGCCGATGTTATAAACATTTTAAAAGAGGCAGATGTTAACCCAAATAACAGTAATCAAGTATGGTTAGTATATACAGAACAAGGACGTGCAAAGTTAGATATACAAACAGGAGGAAGTAATTTTGGAAAATGGAATAGAGAACATACATTTCCTAGATCGCGAGGCGGCTTTAATGATATAGAAGGCGATGAAATTGCAGATGGTATAAATACATTTTGGGCAACAAAAGCAGATTCGTTGCGTCATGCAAATTCAGACGCTCATGCATTACGAGCTGCAGATGGACCAGAGAATAGTAATAGAAGTAATAAACACTATGGAGGAACAGGATATAACGGGCCAACAGGAACAGCAGGAAGTTTTAAAGGCGATGTAGCAAGAAGCGTTTTGTTTTTAGACGTTAGATATAATGGTTTAGATATTGTTAACGGGTTCCCTACAACAACAGGAAATGGAGAGCTAGGAGACTTAGCGACCTTATTAGATTGGCACAGAAACGACCCGCCAGACGATTACGAAATGAACAGAAATAATGTGGTATACACTTGGCAATTTAATAGAAACCCATTTATAGATAACCCAGATTTAGTAGAATATATTTGGGGGAATAATGTAGGAGATACTTGGAATAATTCGTTAAGCATAGATGATTTTGAGAAGGAAACAGTAAAACTATACCCTAATCCTTTAACTGCAGACAATAATTTACATATTTCAGGAATTAATGGAACATACAAAGTTTCTGTCTTTTCTTCAGAAGGAAGGCTACTTCAAACTAAAACACTTAAAAATAATTCATATTTAAAACTAAACTTATCTAGTGGATTGTATTTGGCAAAAATTCAAGTTGAAGGAAAAACACTAACGAGGAAAATTATTATTAAATAAAAAAAGCTCGAATACTTGTATTCGAGCTTTTAAGTCTTTATTAAAATATATAACTATAATTTACTTCGTTTTAATAATGATTACCCCATTTTTAGCTTTTTCACCATGTAATTTAATCGCGCTTTCACCTTTTAAAATATTTACACTCTTTATCGTTTTTGGAATAATAGATGATAGTTCCTCTTTAGTAATTTCTTTACCATCTTTAATATAAATAGGATCTTTTAGGTTTTTACCTGTGTTAAAAATTATCTTGTTATCGTCTTGGTTTAAGTCTATAATAATATTTTCATCTTCCTTATTTTTATCTTGTTTCCAAGTATTAATCACTTTAGTTCCATTAACGATGTTTTCCTTCTCAACAATAATAATGTCTTCATTGTTATTGTCATTATTTTCATTGGAATAAACAAAAGTATTACCTTCTTTTACTTTGCTTGATTTGTTTTTTTCTTTAAAAATAACTTCTACATTTTCATTGTTATCTTTAGAAGTGTATACATAAACACTATTAGTATTCTTTTTTAGTTTATAATTATTAGGACTAATATCTGTATTAAACTTAATAATACTTTTACTAGGGTTGCCTTTTACAATAACTTCCACATCTTCATCTTTATTATTGCTATTTTTTTTCTTTTTATAAGTATAAGATGTGTGCTTTTCATCACTATCACCATTATGGTCGTCGTCACCAGATAAGATAAATACATTATCATTAGGAGAGCCTTTTACTATAAAAGAATGATTCTCTACTTTTGCAAAGCCAACCTCTCCGCTGCTAGAATTATAATAAAACTTAAAAGCTTTTATTGGTTTTTGCCCAGATACATTATAATTACCTTTATTATTTTCTGGTGTTTTAAAAGAGGCTTTAATTGCGATAATTTCCCCTTTATTATTTCGTTTAATACCTTTAAACTTTAAATCAACATCTAGGTTATAAAATTGTCTTTTTGCATTTTCAAAATCTTCTTTACTAAAATCTTTAGTAATAATTACGGCTTCTATATCTTCTAACGTCTTTACAATAGAAGAAACATTAGCGGTTTTAGAGGGAGTTACAGTAGTGGTATAAATTTCTTTAGTGTTAAAGCTCATTAAAAATAGAGCTAACAAAGGAAGTATTAAAGCATACTTCCATAGATTTAATGGTTTAGATTTTGATTTGTGTAACATAATGATTCGTTTTTTGATTAATGAATTGTAAAAATTGTTAACTAATGCCATCTGATTAGGAGATAACACTGTTTTTAATAATAAAGTTTGATAACTTTTAGTATCAGTTATTTTTTGTTGAGTATTACTATCTGCAATGAATTCTAAATTTTGTTGTAAAGATTTGTTGTAGAGCCAAATAAATGGATTGAACCAAAATAAGATAGCTGTTATTTTAGTAATTAAAATATCTATAGAATGGTATTGTTTTGCATGTACTTTTTCATGAAGAATAATATGTTCTAACTCCGTTACACTAAAATGATTAGGGTTGTAAACAATATACTTAAAAAACGAAAAAGGAGAATGATCTTTTTTAGTCTCTACATAAGTATAGTTTCCTTTTTTAATACTCTTATTTTGTATTAAAATATGGAGTAAGCCAGCGAATTCTATCATAAATTTAATAGAGAATATAACAATACCAGTAAGGTAAATCCATTGAAATAATAGAAAAAAGTTAAACGAATTTTCAGAAAAATTACTGATTGGTGTTTCATTTTCTGTGGTAATAAAATTAAACTCGTTTAATTCTGGGGCTGCTATGTAAATTGGTATAACTATAGAAGGAATAATCAAAGCAGTTGCTAAACCAGCAAGTAAGAAATAACGATTAGATTCAAAAAAAGTTTCTTTCTGTAAAAGAAGTTTATAACACAAATAGAATAATATAACTATAGCATTAGCCTTTAATAAATAATCCATAATTAATCTTTCTTTTCAATTAAATTAATAATCTCTTTAAGCTCCTCTACGCTAATCTTTTCTTCTTTAGCAAAAAAGGATACCATATTTTTGTAAGAGTTATTAAAGTAGTTTTCTATAGCAGTAGACATAAAGCGTTTTCTGTAGCTTTCCTTTTCAATTATAGGGTAGTATTGATGCGTTTTACCATAAGCATTGTAGCTTACATAACCTTTGTCTACCAGATTCCGAATCATTGTAGATAAAGTATTATAATGTGGTTTGTCTTCTTTTATTTCTGCCATGACATCTTTTACAAAAGCCTTTTCAAGCTTCCATAAAATGTGCATAATGGCTTCTTCTTTATTTGTTAACTTTTGCATCGCTATAATATTTTACAGTTTGAATAGTACTATAATTGAAATTGATTCTGAAACAAACATATAACTGTTTTTTTAGTTATACAACTGTTTTTATAGTTTTTTAACTAAAAAAGTAGTTTTAGGTTAAAAAAAGAAACTCACAAAACGTTAATTTGAAATGTTGTAGTATATTCGCTCAAAAAGTATAGAATGGATTTTTTATTAATAATAGGAGGCTTGGTGACATTGATTTTAGGAGGAAACTGGCTTTTGAAATCTGCTGTAGCCTTATCATTAAAATTAGAAATACCAAAGATTGTTATTGGTATGACGGTAGTCTCTTTTGCAACCTCTGCGCCAGAACTTATAGTTAGTGTAAATGCTGCCTTAAGTGGATCTTCAGACTTAGCACTAGGAAATGTTATAGGCTCTAATATTGCAAATTTAGGCTTGGTGCTTGGTATTACTTTGTTGTTATCTAAAATAGATGTAGAGAAAAGTTTTTATAAAACAGACTGGCCAGTAATGATGATTGCTTCTCTAGCTTTATACTTTTTTATAATAGGAGATAAAGCAATCGTAGCACACGAAGGCTTAATACTATTTGTATTACTATTGGTTTTCTTAATTTACTTATTACGATTCCAAAAAACAGCAGTAGTAGATGAAATGCCAGAGGACGATGAGCCATTACCGTTATATAAAATTGTTTTATTTTTAGTTTTAGGAGGTGTGAGTTTATGGGGTGGATCAGAATTGCTAATAAAAGGTGCAGTGGCTATGGCTCAAGACTTTGGAATTAGCGAACGTATTATTGGAGTTACAGTAGTGTCAATAGGAACAAGTATTCCAGAACTAGCAGCTTCAGTAATAGCCATTCTTAAAAAAGAAAAAGGGATTTCTTTAGGGAATTTAATTGGATCTAATATTTTTAATATTCTAGCCGTTTTAGGTATTACAGCTATGATTACACCAATAAAAGTAGGGCCACAAGGAGAAGGATTACTTACAAACGATATTTTCTGGATGTTAGGAATTTCATTTATAATATTACCATTAGTATTCGTACCAAGCCGTATGCGATTAAACTGGAAAGATGGATTAATATTACTAGCAGGCTATGTAGCATTTGTATACATAACCTTAAAATAGAAACCTATTTATGTAATAAATAATAGGTTTATTATAAAAGCATAAAAAAGCGTTATCAAATTTGATAACGCTTTTTTTATAGATTTAACAAATACTAAGTTTAATTAATATTTGCAGACTTTACTGTTTTTATAATACGTCCAGCAACTTTGTATGGATCTGCGTTAGATGCAGGTCTACGGTCTTCTAACCAACCTTTCCAGCCTTTTTCTACTGTAATAATAGGAATACGAATAGAAGCTCCTCTATCTGAAACACCATAACTAAAATCGTTAATAGATGCTGTTTCATGCTTTCCAGTTAAACGCTGGTCGTTAAACTCACCATAAACTTCAATGTGTTCTTTAACCACTGGTCTAAAAGCTTCACATATTTTTTCATAAGTTTCTTTGCTACCACAAGTACGTAATGTTGTGTTCGAGAAGTTTGCGTGCATACCAGAACCATTCCAATCAGTATCACCTAATGGTTTAGGGTGGTACTCAATATAATAACCATATTTTTCGGTTAAACGATCTAATAAGTATCGTGCAATCCAGATTTCGTCTCCAGCAATCTTAGCCCCTTTTGCAAATAATTGGAACTCCCATTGCCCAGAAGCTACTTCTTGATTTATTCCTTCAAAATTTAATCCAGCATCAATGCATAAATCTGCATGCTCTTCAACTAAATTTCTACCATGTGTATTTCTTCCACCAACAGAGCAGTAGTACATACCTTGTGGAGCAGGATAACCACCAACAGGGAAGCCTAAAGGAAGTAATGTTTTTCTGTCCATTATAAAATATTCTTGCTCAAAACCAAACCAAAAGTCATTATCATTATCGTCTATAGTAGCTCTTCCATTAGATACATGAGGAGTTCCATCTGCGTTTAAAACCTCTGTCATTACTAAATAACCATCCCTTCTTGCCGGATCTGGATATATAGCAACTGGTTTTAGTAAACAATCAGAATCACCACCTACGGCTTGTCTTGTAGAACTTCCATCGAAAGACCAGATAGGACAGTCTTCTAATTTTCCACTAAAGTTTTCTTCAACTTTAGTTTTACTTCTCATGTTTTGTGTTGGTTTATAACCATCCAACCAAATGTACTCTAATTTAGACTTACTCATAATTATTGTAAAAAATGTTAATTAATACGTTGCAAATATAAATATATTTTAAACACCCCATTAAAAAAGGAGGTAAAAAATAATAAAATATTTTATTGTTGAATTTAAACCCTATTTTTTAGGGGGTGTAATTTAATTTTGTTTAAAAATAGACTCAAAACACTATCTTTGTAAAAAAATAAGAGTTAATTTATGGCTACATTACGATTTTTTGCGATTAAAGAAACATTAAATAGGACTCCATTAAAAATTACTGAAACGAAACGACGTTCAGAATTATTTGGAAATAATGTTTATAATAAAGCTAAAATGCAACAAACACTTACAAAAGATGCTTTTGAAAGTGTTACTAATGCAATTGAAAAAGGATCGAAAATTGAAAGAAGCATAGCAAACCAAATTGCGTCTTCTATGAAAGATTGGGCTTTGTCTAAAGGCGTTACACATTATACTCATTGGTTTCAGCCATTAACAGGAGCAACTGCAGAAAAGCATGACGCCTTTTTTGAAACCATGGGAGAAGGGCATGCTATAGAACGATTTGGAGGAAGTCAACTAGTGCAACAAGAGCCAGATGCTTCAAGTTTTCCTCACGGAGGCATAAGAAATACCTTTGAAGCGCGTGGTTACACAGCATGGGATCCTACATCGCCAGCATTTGTATACGGGACTACACTATGTATACCAACAGTATTTGTATCGTATACAGGAGAAGCGTTGGATTATAAAACCCCTTTATTAAGAGCATTACAAGCTATAGATACAGCAGCAGTAGCAGTTTGTAAGTATTTTGATAAAAATGTAAAAAAAGTAAATGCCTCTTTAGGTTGGGAACAAGAATACTTTTTAATAGACAGTGCATTAGTATCCTCTAGACCAGATGTTTTATTAACAGGACGCACCTTACTAGGGCATGCCTCTGCAAAAGGACAGCAGTTGGACGATCATTATTTCGGAACCATCCCTAATCGAGCTATGGCATATATGAGAGATTTAGAGACAGAGTGTATGTTATTAGGGATTCCTGTAAAAACAAGACACAATGAAGTAGCGCCTAATCAATTTGAATTAGCGCCCATATACGAAGAAGCTAATTTGGCCGTAGACCATAATGCATTGCTAATGGATGTTATGGATAAAGTTGCAGAACGCCATAGTTTTAAAGTGTTATTTCATGAAAAACCATTTAAAGGAATAAACGGGTCTGGTAAACATAATAATTGGAGTTTAAGTACAGATACTGGAGTCAATTTATTAAGCCCAGGGAAAACCCCAATGAGTAACCTTCAGTTTTTAACCTTTTTTATAAATACAATAAAAGCTGTAAATGATAATGAAGAGTTGTTACGAGCAACAATTGCATCAGCAAGTAACGATCATAGATTGGGGGCTAACGAAGCACCGCCAGCAATAATCTCTGTATTTATTGGCGATCAATTAACCAAAGTTTTAAATGAACTAGAAAATGTAACAACAGGTAAACTATCGCCACAAGAAAAAACAGATTTAAAGTTAAATGTAGTAGGGAAAATTCCAGAAATATTATTAGATAATACCGATAGAAATAGAACATCTCCTTTTGCATTTACAGGAAATAAATTTGAATTTAGAGCAGTTGGATCTAGAGCTAATTGCGCTAACCCAATGACTCTATTAAACTCTATAGTAGCAAAACAATTAATAGAATTTAAAACTGAAGTAGATACGCTTATAGAAAAAAAGGATATGAAAAAGGACGATGCTGTCTTTAACATATTACGAGAATATATTAAAAAATCTAAAACTATTTTATTTGAAGGCAATGGTTATGGAGAGGCCTGGGAAAAAGAAGCAAAAAAACGAGGTTTGAGTAATAATAAAAATACGCCAGAAGCCTTACAAGCAAAAATTTCTAAAAAAGCGATTAAACTATATGAAGATTTAGGAGTAATGAACTCTGTGGAAATACAAGCACGATACGAAATTGAAATGGAAGATTATATCATGCGAGTACAAATTGAAGGTCGTGTTTTGGGAGACATTGCAAGAAACCATATTGTACCTACAGCAATTAAGTATCAAAACATACTAGTAGAAAATGTAAAAGGACTTAAAGATATCTATGGAGAAGACTATAAACAGGTAGGAAAAGCACAGTTAGAACTTATAGAAGAAATATCTTCTCATATCTTAAAAATTAATGATACAGTTACAAAAATGACTGAAATTCGTAAAAAAGCAAACCTAATAAATGACGTAAGTGTCAAAGCAACAGAATATTGCGAAAAAGTGAAGCCGCTATTCGAAGAGATACGATATCATTGCGATAAGCTAGAACTACTGGTAGATGATGAGTTATGGCCGTTAACCAAGTATAGAGAATTATTGTTCACTAAATAACATTTAAGCCGATAAAAAAATACTTTTGTCGGCTTTTTTTTGCCTAGATTTTTAATTGTAGTAAAAGGATTACGTTTTAATGTATTTTGACGAGCTTTGTGTAAAAATCGTCGAAAACATCGACGAAGTGTATTTAACTTTTAAGGTTCTGGATATATATTAGAGACTATTAATTAATAATCCAATTCAAATGAAAAAACTAATCTTAAGCGCAGCTGCGCTAATGTGTGGAACAGTAATGTTCGCACAAATGAACAACAGCGATGTAACTCAAAATGGAAGCATGAATGCTTCAACTGTTTCTCAAACAGGAATGACAAATGACTCAGATGTAGATCAATGGGGAGATTCAAACACAAACACAGTAACGCAAGATGGCGTTAGTAATGATTCAGATGTAGATTCAAGAGGGGATAATAATACATCTGTAGCAACACAAATTGGAAATGATAACGAGTCTGATATCCATCAAGGATTTGGAACTGGAGCAGGACCAAACGATGGTAATGTTAGTACCGTAGATCAAACAGGTAATAACAATGATGCTCACAACGATCAGTATGGGGATGCTGGTGGTTCTGATGATAATACCTCTAGTCAGTCACAAACAGGAAACGATAACGATTCTTTTGTAGATCAAATTGGAGATAACAATATTTCAGATGTAGACCAAACAGGCAATAACAATGACTCTTTTGTCGGGCAGTATGGAGATGTAAATGATTCGGATGTAGACCAAACAGGGGATGATAATGATTCAGATGTTAATCAAATTGGAGACAATAACCAATCTGTAGTAAGACAAGTTGGTAACAATAACGAATCTGATGTTACACAAACAGGAAACGGAAACGATTCAGAAGTTAGGCAAGGTACTGTTGGCGATAATAACGTAAGTGATGTAGATCAAACAGGAGATGCTAACTTTTCTTTTGCATGGCAAGATGGAAACGATAACGTTGCAGATTTAGATCAAACAGGTAATGATAATTACTCTTATGTAGACCAATGGGGACACCAAAATAATAGTACTACAGATCAACAAGGAAACAATAACTATTCAGATGTAAGACAAGGTTATGATGGATCTGGACAAGATCATGTAAGTTCGGTAGTGCAAGTTGGAGATGATAACTTCTCTGATGTAGACCAAAGAAATGGTAACGGAAACCTTTCAGATGTTACACAAACAGGAAACTTAAACACTAATGATGTAAACCAAAGCGGAAATACAAATGAAGCGTTAGTAATTCAAACAGGAGATGAAAATGATGCAGATATAGACCAGTTTGGAGATGATAATTTCGCAGGAATTAATCAACAAGGAAACCGTAACATTAGCGATGAAACGCAAACAGGAAACGATAATTATGCTGGAAATGGACAATTTGGTGAAGATAACGTATCAGACATGGACCAAACAGGAGATACAAACTTTAGTGTAGCATCTCAAACAGGAAACTTTAATAATAGTGATACAGATCAAATAGGAAACAATAACGGAAGTGGAGTATTACAATTAGGAGATAATAATATAGCAGTTACTTATCAAGAAGGAAACGCTAATGGATCTACAACAATTCAGCAAGGAAACGATAATGAGTCTTACGTTTCTCAAATAGGAAATAATAACGGGCAATTTACAAGCCAAGCAGGAAATGCTAATGACTCTTTTGTTGATCAAATTGGAGATTTAAATAATAGTACTACAATACAAGTAGGAAACACTAATATGTCCGATGTAGATCAAACAGGAACTAATAATGGTAGTACAGTAACACAAACAGGTGATACTAATGGTTCTTCTGTTGTGCAAGATGGTAATTTTAATACAAGTGCAGTAAGCCAAACAGGAACATTAAACCTATCTACAGTAACACAAACAGGAGACTTAAATGTAAGTACAGTAGATCAAGATGGCGTAAGTCACTCAAGTTTAGTTAATCAGTTAGGAAACAGTAATATAAGTACAGTAGACCAAAATGGGACAGCGCATACCAGTACGGTAAACCAAATTGGTAACGGAAACATGTCTTCTGTAACTCAAAATGACTAAAACTATGTATTAATTATTAGTTTTAATTATAAAATTAGTATAAGAGCATTTTTAGAGGTGCTCTTATGCTTTTTTAATAAAATAATGAAAATATTGTTTAATTTTTTTATCTTTAGTTACTGTAATTCAGTGCTTTTGATGAAATAAAAGAGTGAAACATGAAAACTATAATTAAAATTGTTTTAGTGATATTGTTTGTTTCAATAAGTAACTATACTACAGCTCAAACATATAAAAATAATACAAAAGACGCCACTTTATCTGGGTTTAAAAATAAAGAAGCGCAACAAAATTTTTTACTTAATCAAGAAACTGTAAAAACAGCAGAAGCATATACAGTATCAAACGAAAATGCAGTTTTTATTTCGCAAATAGGAGATAATAATAAAATTAGTTCTAATACAACGTCAAATAGTAGTGATGTTAATTTTTTTCAGGTTGGAAATTCAAATATTGCAACAGTAAATATTAAAAGTGATGTTATAAAGGAATCTATTTTTCAATTAGGTAATAATCATTCCGTTCTAGATGTTAATGTATTTAAAAATGCATCACATACTATAGAAGTAAATCAAAGAGGAAATAACCAGAACTTAACACTTTTTGGAGGTAATTCTATTTCAGAGAAACTTAAGGTTTCCATGCAGGGGCAAAACCAAACTATAATTGTAAGAAATTATAATTAAAAAATGAAAATTAAAATAAGGGTGTTATGCAGTAAGGAAATACTATTGTTGTTAAGCCTGTTTTTATGTTCGTTACAAGGCTTTACTCAAAAACGCTATAACGAAAATGTAGAAGCTAAAATACAGTTTGATAAAAATAATGAGTTTATAAAAATTACAGGAACAGCATTTAATAAAACAGAACTTAATAAGAGTTTAAGGTATAAATTGTCTGTTATAAAAACGAATTCAAAAAACTCAAATCGATCAAAAAATGACCAGAATGGACGTATCGTTTTAAAACCAAACGAAAAAAAAGAGTTAGCAACAACCACAATTAATGCTAATGAAGACGATAGGATTATTTTATTGCTATTAATTTATAATCTAAATGATAAAATTATAGGACAAGATAGAGTTGTATTAAACGAAACAGATAACACCACTACAGTGTCCAAACAAAAAATAATTAAAGCACTAGAAAAAGAATCTAAAGATGTAGACGATGGCTCTAAAGACGGAGTAGAGCTTAGGGGGATTGTTGTAGAAGACACTAAAACAAAACCAGGGAGAGATTTTTATAGATTATTTTATGCATTATACTCTAGAAATAATATTAACGGGAGTAACATTGTAACCATAAAAGAAGTTTTAGCAATTGGCTCTAACACTAAAATAGAAGTTATTGTTGGAGACCAAATAATATTCTCATTTTTTGTAAGACCAAGAAACAATTATTTGGTAAAAATGAATGATGTAGCAATAAAAAAAGTGTATGTTCATTTTAAAACATTAGAGAAAGAATCTAAAACAATAAAACGCTATTAATAACCAACTAAACTATAAATAAATGAAAAAACTAACACTGCTTGCTTTGGCATTAATAAGTTATTGTGGATTTAGTCAACAATTAACTTATGAGCCAATAAACCCAGCTTTTGGAGGCGATACATTTAATTACACTTGGCTTTTAAATTCGGCCAATGCCCAAAATAGTTTTACAGATCCAGATGCAACATCACGTAATGCAGATGAGTCAGAATTAGAGCAATTTTCAGAGAATTTAAATAGGCAATTGCTAGGGCAACTGTCTAGAACGCTATTTAATACGCAATTAGGAGAAGGTTTGCAAGAAGGCACATTTACTTTTGGAACGTTGTCATTGGAAATCTATGAATCTGCAGAAGGATTAGTTGTAGATATTTTAGATACAAATACAGGAGAGCAAACTCAAATAATAGTCCCTAACTAATTAACTAATTGAAAATAATATGAAATGTACTCGTAAATCTATTTACGCTGTTGTTTTGTTTTTTATTCTAACGAGTTGTGGAACCTATTTTAACCAACCCATAACCCAACAAAAAGCAAGATTAGGAGAAAATACCGAAGTAACAAAAACACTAAAAGAATTTCCGTTACCTCAAAAACCAGTAGTTGCTGGTGTTTATAATTTTAAAGACCAAACAGGGCAATACAAAGCCGTAGAAAACGGAAGTACATTTAGTACAGCCGTATCTCAAGGAGCAACAACAATATTAATAAAAGCCCTAGAGGACTCTAAATGGTTTACACCAATAGAGAGAGAAAATTTAGGAAATCTTTTAAACGAAAGAAACATTATTCGCTCTACCAGAGATGAATATAGAAAAAATAAAAATCCTAATGAGCCACAATTACCACCGTTATTATATGCAGGAATATTGTTAGAAGGCGGGGTTATCTCTTACGATACAAATATAGTAACAGGAGGAGCCGGTGCTCGATATTTCGGGATAGGGACTTCAACTCAATATAGGCAAGATCGTATTACAGTATATTTAAGAGCAGTATCTACATCTAGCGGAAAGATTTTAAAAACCGTTTATGTCTCTAAAACTATTTTATCTCAAGCAGTATCAGCCAATTTATTTAAGTATGTAAATTTTCAACGACTACTAGAAGCTGAGGTTGGATTTACAAAAAATGAACCTGTACAATTAGCATTAAAAGAATCTATAGAAAAAGCAGTAGAATCTCTTATTATAGAAGGTATAGCAGCAAACCTATGGAGCCCTCAATTAAACGAGCAAGAAACAAAAGAGTTAATAGACGCCTATAAAGAAGAACAAGATGAAGCAAACTCAACAGCATTATACGACCGATATTTAAAAGAGCGTAGAGGTACAGTGGCAGCAACAGGAGCTTTGGGTGTTACATTAATAGATGGTGATTTACCAAACCCACAACCAGAGTTTAATAGTCGAGTAGGTCTAAAATATTTTTTAACCCCAAGCTTGAATACAAATTTCACTTATTATAAATATAATCTTGAAAATAAAGAATTGTTAAACGAAGGCTTCATGTCTTTCGATTTTAATCTAGAATATAACATCTTACCTTATGATGAGTTTACACCATTTCTTTATGCAGGAGGTGGTGTTAATGCAGCTAATTATTTTACCTCTGTAGACCCTAAAATACAAGCAGGGTTGGGAGTAGAGTATTTAATAACTAATAACTTAGGAATACAATTATTTGTTGATTATAACTATGTGTTTAGTGATGAGTTAGATTTTGTAGAAGCAGGGAAACGTGATGATACCTTTTATAGAGCAGGATTTGGAGTGAACTATTACTTTTCTAAAAGAAAAAATAAAAAATTAGATGAAGGGAAGTTGAAAGAGTTAGAAGCAAAGCGAGAATTAAAAGCTTTAAAGAAAAAAAATAGAGCTAATAAAAAAAAACGCAAAAACTTAAATTAAAGGATAAGCCTAATAAAAATTGAAAACGATGAAAACTAATATAACATACATTTGTCTGTCTCTATTTCTGCTGCTATGCTTTAATTGTAGCGAAGACAAAATAACGATAACTGGAAAAGGCGGAATTTCAGGAAAGGCCGTTACAGTTGGAAATAATGAGCCTTTAGATAATGTAAAAATAAGTACAAGTCCTAGTACTAGTATTGTGTTTACAGATGCCAATGGGAATTTTTCAATCCCAAATATAGAAACACAAAGTTATTCCATACAGGCCGAAAAACAAGGGTTTTTAACGGAGTTCGAATCGGTAACGGTAACAGAAGAAAATAACTCTACTGTTATTTTTGAGTTAGATGTAGAAACAGCAAATAACGATGCTCCAGATGCACCAACTTTAATTAGCCCAGCAGATAATACAGTAAATGCCGAAATAGCAGTAACTTTAACATGGTCTGGTAGCGATCCTGAAAACGATACTTTAACCTATATCTTAAAGCTATTAAACGACCAAAATTCCGATGTATTAGAGTTTACAGATATAACAGAGGAAACCTACATGGTGTCTGGATTACAATATGGTACTAAATATTTCTGGCAAGTCTCAGCTTCAGATGGTATTAATGAACCTATTTTAAGCGAAGTATATAATTTTAAAACAGTACAATACCCAGATAATAGAATCTTTTTTACTAGAAAAATTAATGGCAATAATGTTATTTTTTCTTCAGATGAAGCTGGTAACGAGTTTCAATTAACATCATCATCATCTAATAGTTGGAGGCCTAGAAAAGCAAATACAATAGATAAAATAGCGTTTTTAAGATCTAATGGAGGAGAAACACACATTTACACTATGGATTTAGATGGTACAAGCGTATTTCAAGTAACCAATACTGTAAGTGTAACAGGCTTTAATCTAGAGGAAATAGATTTTTCATGGAAAAGTAACGATACACAAATACTATACCCTAGTTTCGATAAATTATATCAAATAACAACAACAGGAGCTTCATTGTCTCAAATACACCAAACAGCAAATGGTAACTTTGTTACCGAAGTAGATTGGAACGAAAACACATCTAAAATAGCTGTAAAAACTAATAATAATGATGGATATAATGTAGAAATATATACAATAAATACTTTGGGTGTTATTCAAGAAACGATATTAACAGGCACGCCTGGAGCAGCAGGAGGATTAGACTTTTCTTTTGATGGAAATACATTACTATACACTAGAGATGTTTCTGAAAATGAAAACACAGAGTATAGACAGCTTAATACAAATATGTTTATTTATAACATAACCTCTACAGTAAAT
Organism: Pontimicrobium sp. MEBiC06410; assembly: GCF_053601615.1. Lineage (NCBI taxonomy): Bacteria > Pseudomonadati > Bacteroidota > Flavobacteriia > Flavobacteriales > Flavobacteriaceae > Pontimicrobium > Pontimicrobium sp. MEBiC06410. Next base: position 175,659 of record NZ_JBSHNT010000147.1, on the reverse strand, counting down.
ACTAATGTATCTATAAATAAAGCAGGAGGAACTAACGATTTAGATGCACGTTTTTCACCTAACGAAGCCAAACTTATTTTTGTAAATACATCAAATGATGGAGTGTCTCAAAAAAATATGCAAATTTTAGATATAGGTATAATAGATTCTAGAACAACTATAGTAGAAGATGCAAAGATGCCAGATTGGAAATAGTTAAATAACAATGTGCCATTCTGGGATATAAAATATGAGTAAAAGCATGCAATTAATTTGTGTGCTTTTTTTTTATAAATATATTTGCACAACAACATAATATTATGAGCTCAGAAATAAGTAAACGTTATAGTCAAAGAGGTGTGTCTGCATCTAAAGAAGATGTGCATAATGCAATAAAAAATATAGACAAAGGCTTGTTTCCAAAAGCGTTTTGTAAAATAGTTCCAGACTATTTAACTAACGATGAAGATTACTGTTTAATTATGCATGCAGATGGAGCAGGAACAAAAAGTGCTTTGGCGTATATGTATTGGAAAGAAACAGGAGATATTTCTGTCTGGAAAGGTATAGCGCAAGATGCTCTTATAATGAATATTGATGACTTACTTTGTGTAGGAGCTACAGATAATATTATGCTATCCTCTACCATAGGGAGAAATAAAAACTTAATAACAGGAGAAGTCCTTTCTGCTATAATTAATGGAACCGAAGAATTAATAGAAGAACTTAAAGGTTTTGGAGTAACCATACATTCTACAGGAGGAGAAACAGCAGACGTAGGCGACTTAGTAAGAACAATAATAGTAGACTCTACAGTTACTGCAAGAATGAAACGTAGCGATGTTATAGATAATGCAAATATAAAAGCAGGAGATGTTATTGTTGGTTTAGAAAGCTTTGGTCAAGCCACTTACGAAAAAGAATATAATGGAGGCATGGGAAGTAATGGATTAACTTCTGCACGACATGATGTTTTTAATAACTATTTAGTAGAAAAATATCCAGAAAGTTTTGATGCCGCAGTACCAAAAGAGTTAGTGTATTCTGGAGATGTGAAATTAACAGATGCAGTTGAAAATGCTCCACTAGACGCTGGTAAACTAGTACTATCGCCAACAAGAACCTATGCGCCAATAATTAAAGATATTTTATCTAAATATAATAGTGATACTATTCATGGAATGGTACACTGCTCTGGAGGAGCGCAAACAAAAATCTTACATTTTGTAGATAATTTACACATTGTAAAAGACAATTTATTTCCAGTGCCACCATTATTTAAATTAATACAAGAACAATCTAAAACCGATTGGAAAGAAATGTATCAAGTATTTAATTGTGGACATAGAATGGAACTATACGTAACTCCAGAAGTTGCAGAAGAAATTATTTCTATCTCTAGACGTTACAATGTAAACGCTCAAATAATAGGAGAAGTAAAAGCTTCAGAAACAAAACAATTAACTATTAAAAGTGAGTTCGGAGAATTTAACTATTAACCTTTTTTAAATATATTTATATAGTCTAATGAGAAATGCTATATGTCTTTTGTTGCTTTTATGTGCAAATGTAGCAACGACACAAACAGATTCCTTAACTGTAAAAAACGATACCCTAGAAATAAAAAAACCTTGGGTTCAAAAAAATAAAGTAAACTTAGATGTAAATGAAGTAGCCTTTGTAAATTGGAACTCGGGAGGTGTTAACTCAGTTTCAGCTTTGTTAGGTGTGTTATCTTCCTTAAAGCATGAAAAAGAAGGGTTAATATGGAATAATACTATTTCTGGACGCTATGGCATTAATAAGCAACAAGCTCAAGATGTTAGAAAAACTGACGATTTAATAGAGATAAACTCTAGTTTAGGCTATAAAAAAGATACCCTTACAAACTGGTATTATACAGCTAAATTTAATTTTAAATCGCAATTTTCAAATGGATATAGTTATCCTAATCAATCTAAACCTATTTCTAAATTTATGGCGCCAGGCTATTTGTTTTTTGGTACAGGAATGGAATACGGTAGAGATATAGAAACGTTTTCTTTTTACTTTTCGCCATTAACTGTAAAAGGAACCTTTGTGTTAGATGATGACTTGGCAAATGCAGGAGCTTTTGGTGTAGAATCTGCTGTTGTAAATGATAACGGAGATATTATAAAAGAGGGAGAAAAAGTTAGAACAGAAGTAGGAATATTAATAACGAATGCCTACGAGACTGTTATTTTTGAAAACATAGCCTTAAAAAATGCATTAAGCCTTTATACAGATTACTTTAATAGCTTTGGAAATGTAGATGTTAATTGGGAAATTAACCTAGATTTTAAAGTTAATGCCTATGTAAAAGCAACTTTAGGATCTCATTTAAAATACGATAACGATACCAAAACTCAAGTTGAAATTGACAATGGTGAAGAATTAGCAGAAGAAGGTGCTAAGGTGCAATGGAAACAACAAATTGGGATTGGCGTTACTTTAGACTTTTAAAATAAAAAAGTAGTAAACTACTTTTTTTGTTCTTATCTATTCGTTAAGTAGCATTAGATTAGTAATTATTAAAAATAATTGCTAGATTAGAGAATATTCTTACTTTTTGTATGTTGTATTCTGAAGCTACCTAATGAATTTAAAAAAAATAATTCCTATACTCGCATTAGTATTAGTTATTTATAACTGCGTAGGTATTTATTCTTTTAACTTAGAGTATACAAGAGTAATTAAATTAATAAGTACTCTTGTCCTCTTTATTGTATTCCTATTATTTAAAGGCTATAAAAAAAGAAACTTTTTAGTAGCATACATATGTTTTGTAATGGCAGATGGATTTATGCTTTTTTATGAAGAATTTTTCTTTGACAAGCTTACATTACTCATGATTGGGGTGGCCTATATAAGCATTTCCATTTATGTTTATCCCAAAATAAATTTCTTAAGTTTAAATAAGTATGTTATACTAGTACTACTTTTTTTAGTCATTATAAACCTATACTTGTATTTCGAAATATTAAACTTAATTAATATAGCGCATAAAAATATACTGCAAAATATAGTTATGGTTGTATTTGGAATAAGTGTAGTAACTATGGGGCTTTTTGCAAGTATTTATAATTATAAATACAATTCCATCCAATCAGTATACTATATTCTGTTCGTTTTTATGCTTATTTTAAGCATGATATTTAATGCTATTGCATATTACGGAGGTGTAAAAATATTTTTTTACCTTAATAGATCGTTTCATGTTTTAGCATTATCTACAATGTTATTGTATTGTATATTGCCGTTTAAAAAAGAATATAGAGGAGGACAAATTAAATAAATCCTTTAATTAAAAGTAAAAACGAACAAGTTATAAAGCAATCTAAAATATATAAAACAGTAATTAATTTAAAATTAGAAACACCTACCATTTTATAAAACTTCAACTTTTTACGCACTCTGGTATCGTTAATTAAAAACCAGAATAAAACCATTAAAAATAACTTTGTTAATAAAGCAAGAATAAGTTCTGGACCCACTATAGTTAATATAATAGTAACCAAAAAAGACCATAAAGCTAAAGGTCTATAATAATATAATATAGCGCGAAACTGGTTAAGCATATAGTTTATAACGAAAAATAATATAGAATATTTTTCATGTTAGCATAACAAGTTATAAATGCATACAGTTTGAGAAATTATCGTACTTTTGTTTTTACAATTTTATATATAGATGTTAGAAAAATTACAAATAGTTAAACAACGTTTTGATGAGGTAAGCGATTTAATAATTCAACCAGATATTATTACAGATCAAAAGCGCTATGTAGAACTAAATAGAGAATATAAAGATTTACGTATTCTTATGGATAAGCGTAAAGATTATATAGAATTCACTAATAATATTGCAGAAGCCGAAGAAATAATTGCAGATGGAAGTGATGCCGAAATGGTAGACATGGCAAAAATGCAACTAGAAGAAGCCAAAGAAGGCATTCCAAGATTAGAAGAAGAAATAAGAGTATTACTAATTCCTAAAGATCCAGAAGACGCTAAGAATGCAGTAGTAGAATTACGTGCAGGAACAGGAGGAGACGAAGCAAGTATATTTGCAGGCGACTTATTTAGAATGTATACTAAGTACTGTGAAGGTAGAGGGTGGAAAGTAAGTACCGTAGATTATAGTGAAGGAACTAATGGAGGATTTAAAGAAATACAATTTGAAGTTAGTGGAGAAGACGTATATGGAACGCTTAAATTCGAAGCTGGAGTACACCGTGTACAACGTGTACCGCAGACCGAAACACAAGGACGTGTGCACACGAGTGCCGCAACAGTAATGGTGTTTCCAGAAGCAGAAGAATTTGATGTAGAGATTGATCCAAAAGAAGTAAGAGTAGATTTTTTCTGTTCCTCAGGACCAGGAGGGCAATCTGTAAATACAACCTATTCCGCAGTACGTTTAACACACATACCAACAGGGTTAGTTGCGCAATGTCAAGACCAAAAATCGCAGCATAAAAATAAGGAGAAAGCTTTTAAAGTTTTGAGGTCAAGACTTTATGATATGGAGCTAGAAAAGAAAAATGCTGAAGACGCTGCAAAAAGAGGATCTATGGTAACATCAGGAGACCGAAGTGCAAAAATTAGAACGTACAATTATCCACAAGGACGTGTAACAGATCACAGAATAGGATTAACACTTTACGATTTGTCTAATATTATTAATGGAGACATTCAGAAAATTATAGACGAGTTAATGTTAGCTGAAAACACCGAAAAACTGAAGGCTAATGACGATGTAATATAAAATAAAAGCCTCTTTTTTTAGAGGCTTTTATGTTAAAAAGAAAGGCTTGAGAATTTAATTATTCTCAAGCCTTTTTCTACAAAAAAATAATTAAAAAGGAATAAAAGCAGATACTCTATAAAACTCGTCAGATAGCCCCACATCTGTATTTAAGTTTCTACCAGCAGAAATTCTAAAAGCGATACCTTTATCGAACTTCAATTTAACAGACCCACCTAGCCATTGATAAATTTGTAAATTATTTGGAGCATCTTCATTTCTGGTAATGTCTAAAGTTTCATAATAGGCACCAATAACTACCCGTTTTCCAGTTTTAATGCCAGGAGCAAACCAGTTTAATATAAAGTCTCTGGTCTTTATGTCATCATTACCTCTAATCGATTTGTAATATTCTAAAAAACCTTCAATATCAAAAGTAGCATCATTATAATTTACATAAAGACTAGGTATAAAACCCTCACCTACTTTTGTCCCTGTGTCATTAGATAGCCATTTACCAGATGCAAACCCAAGAGAAGGATTGAGGTATAGTTTATTATTCAATAATTTAAATCCTAGACCAGCTGCTACTTCAAATAAAAGGTCATTTCCATCCCCATTACCAAAGGCGCCATTGGTCCAGAAAATACTGTACATTGTAATATCGAAGTTTTTATTGGTTTCAAAGTTTCCAAAGAAAATGGGAAAAAAACCAGCAGCAGTATTTTGCACTATTTTAGTAGCAAAAGTGGCTTTTTTCTTTTTTTCTAATTTTTCAGTTTCTTGACTGTAAGCTAAGCTTATCGGAAGTGAAAGTACTAATAGTATTATAATTAATTTTTTCATTGTAATGTATATTTTAATATTTAAAAAATTGGTTTGTTAATTCGGCAATAGTTTTATGAGCCTCTTCTAAATGCAGGTGATGGTTACCATCTAGCCAATGCGTAGTTGCCTTTTTTAAAAGATTTAACCTAGAATGGAATAGATTGTTAGAAAAAAGACCTTGATTGCCTAATATTAGGAGCGTATCGCAATTTATATGCTTAATAAATTGCTGCGCTTGCGCTTCCGTTATGTTATGAAACTTTGGTAATGCTATTTTGGGATCGTGAGACCAACGATAACCGCCAGAAACTTCTATTACCCCACGTTCTATAAGTGCCTTAGATGCATTGTATGAAATAGGGCTAATAACATTATCCATTCTGTCTCTAATGGCATCTGCTTTAGTTTTAAAAGTTATAGTGTCCTTAGGAGAAAAACCATAAAGTTTGGTTTTTTTTGCCATTTTAAGTTGCTGAAAAGCAGTTTTAAAATCGAGAGCTATTTTCTTTTCTTTTGAAACAAAAGGAGCTCCTAAACCATCTATAAAAACGAGTTTGTCTACACGGTTAGGAAAAGCTCCAGCAATTATAGAAGCAACACCAGTACCTAAAGAATGCGCCAAGATAGAGCACGTTTTCCACCCTAATGTATCTATACAATTTAAAAGGTCTGTAGCGTAGTCCCATAAATAATAATTTCCATTATTTTCACGATGCTGAGACCAACCATGACCTGCTAAGTCTATAGCAACTATATATAAATTGTCATTTAATAACGGAGCAATTTTATTAAACGAATTAGCATTATCTAGCCAGCCATGAATGGCAAGAATAGGCTTGCCGTTAGGTTTTCCCCATGTTTTAGCCTTTAAACAAAATCCGTTAACGGTAATATCTAATCTATTAGAAATTAATGTATCCATAGCTAGATTTGAGTTTTAATATTACTGTTTAAAAATTCTAAAGCCATGGCTTTTAATGCAATAACATTAAACTTCCCGTTTGGTGTTTTGGGCATTGCTGGTATTATAGAAATATGCTCTGGAACTTTATATGCTTCAAGAGCCTTTTTACATTCAAGAATAATAGACATTTCGCTAATATTTTGAGCTTCTTTTAAAACAACAAAAGCAAATAAAGCTTCTCCATAATCTTTGTGTGGTATTCCTGTAATAACAACAGCATTTATTTCTGGAAGCGTTCCAATAAAATCCTCAACCTCTTTAGGACTTACTTTAATACCTCTTGAATTAATCATATGGTCCATTCTACCCTTAAAGTAAAGGTATCCATCCTCGTCTAGGGAGCAATAATCGCCAGTATAGAGTACTTGTTCTCCAGGATAAATTCCAGTTTTTAACTTTTCGGCAGTTTTGCTTGGTTTATTCCAATACCCTTTCATAACAGTAGCGCCTCTAATAACAAGTTGTCCAATTTGATGAGGTGTTGTTATTTTATTGTTATCATCATCTACTAGCCATAATTCGGTATTTGGTATAGCAATACCTACGCAATCTATTTTAGAGTCAATCTCTTCAGGAGGTAAATAAGTGCAGCGCTTACATTCAGTAAGCCCATACATAGAAAAAATTTTTGCATTGGTAAATAACGTTTTTATCATTTCAATATTTGTTCTAGTTAAAGCAGCTCCAGTATTGGTAACAGCTCTAACACTAGAGAGATCGAAATTTTTAACTTTATTTTGTTCATGCAGAAGCATAATCATAGTTGGTACTCCTGGTAATATGGTTATTTTTTTTGTAGCTATTTTCTTTAATAAAAAAATAGGCCATGTAAATTCCTTCTCCAATACCAATGTAGCTCCAGTTGAAATAGACATAATCATTTGGTATAAACCATAATCGAATGAAAGAGGTAGTGCGCAGAGCACCCTGTCTTTATAATTATAACTTAGATAAGTATTTAACGAGTGTGTTGCTGCAAGCATGCTATCGTGCGTATGCATGACACCTTTTGGCTCTCCTGTAGACCCAGAAGTATATATAATGGCAGCAAGGTCTATGCTTATTACCCCTGAAGGGATTAAAGTGTTAGAATTTGTAACTAAAGCATTTTCAAAAGCTTCCATCCAAGGTTCTGGTTGTGCTTTTGTAAGATTAGAAATAAGGACTTTCTTTAACCTATGAGCTTTAAAAATGGCTTTGTTTTCTAGAGCAATAGTTTCGTTTGTAATTAATATTGAAGCTCTAGAATCATTTAAAATATAATCTATTTTATCTGTTTTCATTTCTGTTCCAACTGGAATTACTATAGCGCCAACTTTTAAAATGGCCCAGAAGGAAATAATGGTTTCAATAGTATTACCTAATAAAATAACAATTCTATCACCACGCTGTATGCCCAAAGTTTGAAAATAACAAGCTAGGTTATTAGACTCATGCTCTATGGCTGTAAATGAATAGTCTTTTTTAGAAAAACTAATTGCAGTTTTATCTTGATATTTACTAGCACTTTGCTCTAGTAATTGTTGCATTTGAGTTATCATAATTATTTGTTTTGTAAGTTTGAATTAACTTCAGTTTATGCAATAAAAATCTATGCTATCTAGATATGTGTTTTTCGGTGTATCTAAAATAATCTAGTAGTTAATGCGTGTCTATACTTTATTTTATAGACTGAAGTTGCTTAATTAAATGAATAAAGTAAAGAGTATCTTGCACTATATATAGCAAAAGAACTAAACAGGAAGGCAAGTACTCTTTACTTCTTAAATGATTAAGTTAATTGTTTAACCTCTGATAAAAGATAATCATAAATAGTTTGTAATGTATTAAAATGTTTAGCTTCAATAGTATCTGCATTCACTTCAAATCCATTGATGTTATCTTCCAAATATGTTAAAAAGAACATAGAGGATAAAGAGTCAATTCCTAAATCATTTTTTAAATGCGATTCTAGAGTGATTGAATCTTTATTTAGGTTAGGGATGCTGTCCATTAACCCTTCTTTTATAGTGTTTAATATTGCTGTGTCCATGATGTCTTAATTAATTTAAAATTGGTGTTGGTGTTTTAAAGTCTACTAGTATTTGCATATCCATGATAGTCTTAGTAGTATCTTTTTTACGTATTAAATGAGTTTTACCTTTGTATAACAATACTTCGGCAGGAAACCCATGGCTATGGAAAAGACCTGGTGATGATGTAGGGCCATAGGCGCCTGAAGATTCTACTATTAAAATATCTGAAACTTTAACTTCTTTAAGCTTTATATTTCTACCAATAATATCATCTGGGCTACATAAAGGGCCGGCAACTTGGTATTCTTTTTCTTCTGCGTTTGTAGGAGCTGTAATATTTAACATAGGAAAATTACGCTTTACAACACGGCCTGAACCAGCTGCTGCCGAGTGACAATTTGTACCCCCATCTGTAACTACATAAGTTTTATTGTGGTTAATTTTAATGTTATTGACCTCTACAGCCATGTGGCCAGCTGTACCAATAATATAACGACCAGACTCCATTATAATTCGTGTTTCTGGAAACTCCTCATGGAAGGTATTACAAAGCGGCTTCATTAAATTAGCAAACTCATCAATGTTTAATGGTGTTTGGTTTTGGAAATAAGGAATCCCCATACCGCCACCAATATCTACCATTGTAAATTTTGTATTGTAACGCTTGGTTATAGTGCGGTATAAACCTAAAATATATTTAGTGTTTTCGTAGACAGATTTAGCATCTAATATGCTAGTTCCATTGTATACATGTATGCCTCTAATATTAACATGGGGTGTTTTTAAATAAGTTCCAAAGTTTTCAATAGCATGTTTTTCATCTATTCCAAATTGAGTTGGTCGTCCACCCATTTTCCAAGGAGAACCCTCAGCCGAAAAATCTGGATTTATACGTATTGCTATATTTACAGTTTTATTAGCTTCTTTCGCAAAGTTAGAAATACGAGTAAGCTCATCTTCAGATTCTACAACTAAGGCAAAAATATTGAGATCAATTGCTCTTTTTAGTTCGTAATCTTTTTTGCAGGGCCCTAGAAAAATAATGTCTTCTGGAGTAGAACCAGCTTTTAAAGCTATTTCCATTTCGGTAACAGAGCAAGCTTCTGTACATGCGCCTTTAGAACGTAATAGCTTTACTAAAGACATGTTTGGGTTAACCTTTAGTGCATAGAAAATGTCGACACAATTAGGTAAAGCATTTCTTAACATGTAATAATTGTTTACTAGTTTTTCTCCATCATATATGTATGCAGGTGTGCCATATTTTCTTGCAGCAGATGCAATTTTTGAGTGTTGTGTATTCATAATTGTTGTATTTGTACTAGTCTAATAGATCTTTAAAATTCTCAGTGTAGTCTGCTTTTGAGTAGAAAAAAAGCATAGAAAGTTCTGTGCTTTGTTTTTAAAACAAAACATATAATTGTTTCTTTTAACTGAAACTTTACCTAAAAACTAGTGTATTATTGTTGCTTTTAGTTGTCTGAATTAAACATGTCGTATTCAATAAGCCAATTATTCTTCTCTTTTTTCCAAAGAATAACATAAGAGCCTTCGAATACATGTTCGGTTTTAGAATTAACGTAACCTAGCATGTGGCAACGTTGAAATGCAACGTCCATATCACCAAAAAATTCTAGTTCATCTTGAAAGAATTCTACTCTATCTACAGCCTTTACACTTTCAGAAAACTCTTTTTCAATTTCTTTTCTGCCTAGTCTGGGTTTCTTACCAGGTTTCATAAAAACAGCATCTTTAGTGGTGTATTCTTCAGAGATGCCCTTTGCATCTTTGTTCTGCCATTTCGTTTCAAAACGTCTATCTGCAATATCTATAAGTTTAGCATTTTTTAGTAGCTCTTTTTCTGTTACCGTTTTAGAGCCATAATAGCTTACAATAGAGTTTTTGTATTTTATCTCTATGTTTTTTTTATTTGTAGATGTAGCCTTAAACGAATACATTACTATTATTACAAGCGTAGCAACTAAAATAGTTGCTTTATTTATAAAGTGTTTCATTGTTTTAATAAGTTAAATTAATGTTTAATTACGACAAAAATTTACATAAGCGATACCATTATATTTAGCATATAATACAATGTAAGTAATCTTAAATGTCGTTAAAAATAATAAGGAATTCTTCTGCTCAGTTAGGGAATGAAATATAACTGCATGTGTATTTACATACAATTAATTGGTTAAAGGGATTCCAATTTTAGTACTAAAAAAATCAAAATATTAATATTATTCTGAGTAGCTAAAACAGATAATAGTGAATATGTTGATATGTAAAATTTATTGTGTAGCTGTATACAAAATGTGTCTAGATCACATTTAAATTTTTATCTAGAAAAAACTCAAACAGTTACATCTATAAAATTACAAGATCAAATTTACATAACTCAAATTGCTTTTAATCGTTTAAATATGCGTTTTGTCGAATAAATTAGGTATACATTTTTTTATTTAATATAGTGTTAGCAAGCTGACAATTATGAATATTTAACGATAAAATAACATCAGCATAGAGTAGAGTAAAAGGCTTAAAAACAAAATGTTTTTTTGAAATTGTAAAAGGGTCAAAGTTATGAGCTATATTAAAGTATGATAGCTTGTTTAATACTAGTATATTTGTTTCCATGAATTTTAAAAAAAGAGAATCGTTTTTTTAATATATATAACTTTATATAGAAGCTTAAAATATGACTACTACAGATTTGGTTAACCAAATAAAAACAAAGCAATCTTTTCTATGCATCGGTTTAGATGTGGATTTAAATAAAATACCCAAACACCTTTTACAAGAAGAGGATCCAATATTTGCATTTAATAAAGCTATTATAGACGCCACACACCATTTATGTGTGGGCTACAAACCCAACACAGCATTTTATGAAGCTTATGGCTTAAAAGGTTGGAAAGCACTTGAAAAAACAATTAAATATTTAAATGAAACATATCCAGAGCAATTTACAATTGCAGATGCCAAACGAGGAGACATAGGTAATACAAGTACTATGTATGCTAAAGCATTTTTTGAAGATTTAGCATTCGATAGCGTTACTGTTGCACCATATATGGGGCAGGACTCTGTAGAACCTTTTCTAGACTTTAAAGATAAACATACAATTATGTTAGCTTTAACTTCAAATAAAGGCGCTTTCGATTTTCAAACCCAAACCATCGAAGGTAAAAAGGAAATGTATAAACAAGTATTAGAAACCTCAAAAACATGGCAAAATGCTGAAAACTTGATGTATGTTGTTGGGGCTACCAAAGCAGAATATTTTCAAGAGATAAGAGCTATAGTTCCAGACTCTTTTTTATTAGTCCCTGGTGTTGGAGCACAAGGTGGGAACTTACAAGATGTATGTAAGTATGGTATGAATAAAAACATAGGTTTATTAATAAACTCATCTAGAGGCATTATTTATGCTTCTAATGAAGTTGATTTTGCTGAAGCTGCTGCAGAAAAAGCAAAAGAACTACAACAACAAATGGAACTTATTTTAACAAAGAATTAATCTAGAATCTATTATTTTTTCTAAATGGAAAAAACTGTAAAAATAGTAGATCAAATAGGGAAGGAGCTTGTTTTGAAACAAGTGCCTAAGCGCATAGTGAGTTTAGTGCCATCTCAAACAGAATTGCTTTTCGATCTAGGATTAGAAGAGCAAATAGTAGGGCTTACAAAGTTCTGTGTACATCCATATCATTTAAAAAGTACAAAAGCTATTGTTGGAGGAACTAAAAATATTAAAATAGATAAAATTAAGGCGCTCAATCCAGATATTATTCTATGTAATAAAGAAGAAAATACAAAGGAAATAGTTGAAGCCTGTAACGCTATATGTACGGTACATGTTTCAGATATATTTACAATAAAAGATTGTATAGCGCTAATTACCCAATATGGTGTTTTATTTAATAAAAGAACTGAGGCCAATAAAATAGCCAATAAAATAACATTTAATCTTAATGATTTTCTTGCTTATATAAACAATAAACCATCGTATAAAGTGGCTTATTTTATTTGGAGAAACCCTTGGATGGTAGCAGGTAATACAACATTTATAAACTATTTGCTAACACTTAATAAGTTCGAAAATATTTATGGAAACTTAGAGCGCTATCCAGAAGTAGATATAAACAAAATTCAGTTAGAAGGAGATCCAGAATTAATACTACTGTCTAGCGAACCTTACCCTTTTAAAGATGAACATGCGTTTGAAGTTGGTCGAGTTTCTCACCATGCAAAAACAATATTTGTAGATGGAGAATATTTCTCTTGGTATGGTTCTAGATTAGTGAAAGCTTTCGATTACTTTAAAACTTTAAGAAATAGGCTGTGAATTCTCTCTAGAAAGAAATTTTAATTTATTTAACTTATTAAGCAGTTTCATTGCTTTATATTCAGAGTCATCGCTTAAAGCATGGTCTGTCTGCCTTAAATTATAAGCTTGCTCAACAAGTTGCTTGTAGCGCTTGTTAAGTTTTTGCTGGTGCTGTTTTAATAGATCTTTACGCTTCATTTATTTAGTTGGTTATATTGTATTAAATATACGTTATTTATTGATAATTAAAAAGTTAGCTTTATTTTTTTTTGCTATATGAGGCGCTTATTAGAAAAAGATATAATACTTAGTGTTTTTTTACTAGTATTAATTTTCATTAATATATTACCAAATACACAAAACCAATTCTAGATAGAATTGGTTTTATATTACTAAATTAACTAATTCAAGTAATATGTGAGAAAATCTACTTGCTGTACAAAAGTATATTAGTTTAGTTTTTATAATGTTATGTTAATGTTAGACTTATGTTATATCATTTATAATATTTTTATTAAAACAAACTAATCAAAATAAAACTTATGAAACCTATTATTATAACGTTGTTTTTATGCTTGACTGTAATGACTAGTAAGGCTCAAGAAAATTGTAAATGTTGCACAGAAAACCATAAAGCTTTCGATTTTTGGATTGGAACATGGGAGGTTACAAATCCAGATGGAACACTAGCAGGAAAAAATGTAATAGATAAAATACAGGACGAATGTATTCTTAGAGAGAACTGGACAAGTGCCAAAGGGAAGTATACTGGTACAAGTAATAACTTCTATAATGCCTCAAAAAAGCAATGGGAACAAATTTGGATAGATAATCAAGGCGGAAGCTTGCATTTAAAGGGGAACAGAAAAGGTAACCAAATGATTTTACAAACCGATGTGGCTAAAAACCCAAAAGGGCAACCTTTTATTCATCGGGTTACTTGGACTTTAAATGAAGATGGCTCAGTTCGTCAATTATGGGAAACCATTACCAATGGAACAGAAATTACTGTGGCTTTTGATGGATTGTATAAAAAAAACAGATAATAACGTAATCTATTTTATATAATTATAATATTTTTTAGTTAGAAAAAGAAAATATTTAGTCTGTTCTTTAAATTCTAAGTCATACAAGGCAAATTCTAATTTAAGTATAAGTTTAGGTAAGCTAAATGCTACATTTGTGTATTAACCTTTATAAAATGAAATATTTAAATGTAAGCTTTGTAATTCTAATATTTACCTTTAATGGATTAGAATCTCAGAACAAAATATTAAATACTGTAACTTTTAATCCTGCTGTAGATTTTATTAAGTATACAAAATATGATGCAACATTTACTTCAAAGGTTATAAGAAGTAAACGGGAATATCAAGTAAATAGCTTTAAAAGGGAAAAAGAAAGTATAAAAGACTTAAAAACAGTAAAACCAAAACCAGCATATAATCAATTAACAACAATATTATCTGTAGCATTAATAACAATACTTTTTTTACTTCTCTTTAGTTTATATAAGCTACATTATGATAAATTAAGGTTGCGCAATGAATTAATGACATACAAACAAAAGGCGTTGTATTTGCAAATGAATCCTCATTTTATTTTTAATTGCCTAGGCGCAGTTTCTGGTTTTATGATAAATAATGAAACAGACAGAGGGGTTAAATATCTAGCCAAATTTTCAAAATTAATGAGGTTGACTTTAGAATATTCACAAGAATCATTAATTCCTATAGAAAAAGAAATAGAAAGTCTTCAGAATTACTTAGAATTAGAAGCATTGCGTTTCGATGATAAGTTTTATTTTACAATTAAAAAATCTCAAGATATAGACGATGATATTATGATTCCGCCTTTATTAATTCAACCGTTAATAGAAAATGCAATAAATCATGGCATTATTCCTCAAGAAAAAAAGGGCATAATAGAAGTTAGTTTCACTTTAGATGATAAAAATAAAATTATCTGTAAAATACAAGATAATGGTATTGGTATTAATAATTCTATTGAAAATAAAAAAGAGTATGTTAATGTCCATAAATCTATGGCAATTAGTATTATTAAAAAACGACTAGAGGTAATAGCAAGAAAAACTAAAAGCATAGCAAAATTAGAGACAAATCAAATTAATGATGAGTTTAAAAATAGTAAAGGAACTATAGTAACTGTAATATTACCAATTCAATATACAAGTTAATTATGATTACTGCCGTAATAATAGATGATGATATAAACCTGCGTAATAGCATGCGAGGGTTATTATCTCGTTATGCACCAGATATAATAATTGTAGGAGAAGCAGATAATGTTATAGAAGGTGTAACAGAAATTATATCTAAAAAGCCATTAGCTGTCTTTTTAGATATACAATTAACAAAAGGAACAGGGTTTGATATTTTAGAAAGGATTTCAAAAATTGAAGGAGAAGTAAAAACGAATATTGTATTTGTAACTGCTTACGAAAAATATGCTATAAAAGCATTTCGTTTTAGTGCATTAGATTTTTTATTAAAACCAATAGATCCAGATGAACTAAAAGAAGTTATAAGAAAGCTTAAAAAACAAATTGCTTACACTTCGAATTACTCAAACATTAAGTTGCTTTTAGAAAATTTAAGCAGAAATACCAATACTTTTGAGCGTATAGCATTATCAACAGCTAATGGGATTCATCTTTTTGAAATAAAAAACATTATAAGATGTGAGAGTAAAGATAATTACACACAATTTTATTTTAAAAATCAAAAACCTATTTTAATCTCTAAAACATTAAAAGAGTATGAAGAGTTATTAACGGTTCATGGGTTCGAGCGTATACACCAATCTCATTTAATAAATTTAGCTTACTTAAAATCATATATTAAAAAAGATGGAGGTTATGTCTTAATGAGTGATGGGAGTAATTTACCAATAGCACAACGTAAAAAAGACAGGCTAAAAGAGCTGTTAAATATTAATTCGTTAAAAAAATATAAAGGCTTCTAGGCTGTCTTTTATTTATATAAGTAATAGTTAGCTTAATCCTGTAAAGCAAACACTTTCTTTAATAATGTAGTAGTACGAGACTCTAACTTGTTTCTAATTTTACCTTCTTCAACAGCAATCATTTTATAAACGCCATCTAAAGCCTCGGTAGTAACATAATCTGTTAAATCTGGGTTTACATTATTAGTAAAAGGAATAGAATTGTACTTGTTAATTAAATTTGCCCATATTTTATCGGCCCCAACTTTACTAAACGAGTTTTTAATAACAGGATTAAATTTTGCATATAAAGCAGTTTGTGTTTTTCCAGTTAAGTATTGTGTTGCTGCATCATCATTGCCTAATAAAATGTTTTTTGCATCAGCAAATGTAATATCCTTAACCGCGTTTACAAAAATAGGAGTCGCTTCCTTTACAGCGTCTTCAGCAGCACGGTTTAATACTTTTAAGCCATCGTCTGCCAAGCTGCCTAAGCCAATATCTCTAAGTGCTTTATCTACTTTTTGTAGCTCATCTGGGAGTAAAATTTTCACTAAGTCATTTTTATAAAAACCATCTTTTAAAGTAAGCTTACTTACTTGTTTGTCTATACCAAAATCAAGAGCTTCACGAAGCCCAGAAGCAATATCGGTATTACTTAAAACACCGCCACCTTGTGGTAATTGGTTTACAACCTGTTGTAATTCTGCACAAGCAGTTAAGTTAATAATTAAAAAGAAGGCTAAAAATTTACGTATCATAATTTGAGATTTATATGTTTATCAAAGATATATTATATAACGAAACTATTTCAAAAGACATACCAAAAAAATACTAAACAGAATTTAGTATGCAATTAAAAGTCAATAAACTAAAAATTAAGATTAAAAAAGAGAAAAGAGTTTATATAAGCATCATTAGATAATTACATATAATTCGTCTATTTTTTTGAATATTTCGTAAATTGCAACCTTAAAACGGATTAAAAATCACGAATGATACAAGCAAAACCATATAAGCCAAAGTACAAAGTAAGAATTGTTACGGCTGCAGCACTTTTTGATGGACACGATGCCTCAATTAACATAATGCGTAGAATTATTCAATCTACAGGAGTAGAAGTAATACATTTAGGGCATGATCGTAGCGTAGAGGAAGTTGTTAATACAGCAATTCAAGAAGATGCAAATGCAATTTGTTTAACCTCGTATCAAGGAGGACATAATGAGTACTTTAAATATATGTACGATTTGCTTAAGGAAAAAGGCGCAGGCCACATCCAGATCTTTGGAGGCGGAGGCGGTGTTATTTTACCTTCAGAAATTAAAGATTTAATGGATTATGGTATTTCACGAATATATTCGCCAGACGATGGACGTGAAATGGGATTACAAGGTATGATTAACGATTTAGTAGAAAAATCTGATTTCGCCATTGGCGATAAACTTAATGGAGAGGTAGAGCATTTGTCAGAGAAGAACCCAAAAGCTATAGCAAGAGTAATATCTTCAGCAGAAAACTTTCCAGAAGTGGCCAAAGATGCCTTAGATAAAATACATATTAAAAATGCAGATTCTAAAACTCCAGTTTTAGGAATTACAGGAACAGGAGGAGCAGGGAAGTCGTCTTTAGTAGATGAGTTAGTACGTCGTTTTTTAATAGATTTTCCAGAAAAAACTATAGGGTTAGTATCTGTAGATCCTTCAAAACGTAAAACCGGAGGCGCATTATTAGGAGACCGTATTCGTATGAATGCTATTAACTCCCCTAGAGTATATATGCGTAGTTTGGCAACACGACAATCTAACTTAGCCTTATCTAAATATGTAAATGAAGCCGTGCAAGTTTTAAAAGCTGCAGAATTCGATTTAATTATTTTAGAAACCTCAGGAATTGGGCAGTCAGACACAGAAATAATGGAGCACAGTGATGTGGCATTATATGTTATGACACCAGAGTTTGGAGCAGCAACGCAGTTGGAGAAAATCGATATGTTAGATTTTGCCGATTTAGTAGCAATTAACAAGTTCGATAAAAGAGGGTCGCTAGACGCATTACGCGATGTAAAAAAACAGTACATGCGTAACAATAATTTGTGGGATACACCACAAGACGAGTTGCCAATTTATGGAACCATAGCCTCACAATTTAACGATCCAGGAATGAATACGCTTTACAAAGCGGTTATGGATAAATTGGTAGAAAAGGCAGATTCTCAATTAAAATCTAGCTTTCATATTTCGGATGAAATGAGCGAAAAGATTTTTGTAATTCCTCCAAGCAGAACCAGATACTTATCAGAAATAGCAGAAAATAACCGTGCGTACGACAAAACGGCTAATGCACAAGTAGAAGTAGCGCAAAAACTATACGGAATCTATAAAACATTAGAATCTGTATTAGAAACAACACCAGGTTTAGATAAAGCAGGGATAAATTCAGAATCGCTAAATGAAAGTACAGAAGAAAATAAAGACTTTGTAAAACTATTAGTAGCAGAATTCGATCGCGTAAAGTTAAATCTAGATCCATATAACTGGGAAGTTATCATGGGTTGGGACGAGAAAGTAAACAAATATAAAAATCCTATCTATACCTTTAAAGTAAGAGATAAGGAAATAAAAATAGAAACACACACCAAATCATTATCTCAGTTAGATATCCCAAAAGTAGCATTACCAAAGTACCAAGCTTGGGGAGATATCTTAAAATGGTGTCTACAAGAAAATGTACCTGGAGAATTCCCGTATACATCAGGATTATACCCTTTTAAACGTACAGGTGAAGATCCAGCAAGAATGTTTGCAGGAGAAGGAGGGCCAGAAAGAACAAACAGACGTTTCCATTATGTAAGTGCAGGATTACCAGCAAAACGATTATCTACAGCATTCGATAGTGTTACATTATACGGTAACGACCCAGACCATAGGCCAGATATTTATGGTAAAATTGGAAATGCAGGAGTTTCTATTTGTTGCTTAGACGATGCTAAAAAATTATATTCAGGATTTAATTTAGCACACGTAATGACCTCGGTAAGTATGACGATAAATGGACCAGCACCAATGCTATTAGGGTTCTTTATGAATGCCGCTATAGATCAACAATGTGAAATTTACATTAAAGAAAACGGACTAGAAAAAGAGGTAGAAGCAAAAATAGCTAAACTATATAAAAATAAAGAACGTCCAGTATATAACGGAGAATTACCAGAAAGTAACGATGGTTTAGGTTTAATGTTATTAGGTGTAACAGGAGACCAAGTATTACCAAAAGATGTTTATTTAGATATAAAAACAAAAACCATAGCACAAGTACGTGGAACCGTACAAGCAGATATATTAAAAGAAGATCAAGCGCAAAATACCTGTATATTCTCTACAGAATTTGCTTTACGATTAATGGGAGATGTACAAGAATATTTTATAGATAATAATGTACGTAACTTCTACTCTGTATCTATCTCAGGATATCATATTGCAGAAGCAGGAGCTAACCCAATCACGCAATTAGCATTAACACTCTCTAATGGGTTTACCTATGTAGAGTATTATTTATCTAGAGGCATGGACATTAATAAGTTTGGCCCAAACTTATCGTTCTTTTTCTCTAATGGTATCGATCCAGAATATGCAGTTATAGGTAGAGTTGCTCGTAAAATATGGGCAAAAGCTTTAAAACATAAATATGGAGCCAATGCCAGAGCGCAAATGCTTAAATACCATATACAAACTTCTGGGCGTAGTTTACATGCACAGGAAATAGATTTTAACGATATACGTACAACCTTACAAGCATTATACGCTATATACGATAACTGTAACTCGTTGCATACCAATGCTTACGATGAAGCGATTACAACACCAACAGAAGAATCTGTACGTCGTGCAATGGCTATTCAATTAATTATAAATAAAGAATTAGGATTAGCTAAAAACGAAAACCCAATTCAAGGTGCCTTTATTATAGAAGAATTAACAGAGTTAGTTGAAGAAGCGGTGTTAATGGAATTTGATCGTATTACAGAACGAGGAGGTGTTTTAGGAGCTATGGAAACGATGTATCAACGTTCTAAAATACAAGAAGAAAGCCTGTATTATGAAACGTTAAAACACAATGGCGATTTCCCTATAGTGGGCGTCAATACATTTTTAAGCAGTAAAGGCTCGCCAACAGTAGTACCTAAAGAAGTGATTCGAGCTACAGAAGAAGAAAAGTTATTCCAAATAAAAACATTAGAGAATTTACATAAAGCTAACGATACGAGAGAGCTACTCAAAGAATTACAGCATAAAGCTATAAATAATGAGAATATTTTTGAAGCATTAATGGATGTATGTAAAGTTTGTTCTTTAGGAGAAATTACTTCAGCATTATTTGAGGTAGGAGGACAGTATAGAAGAAATATGTAAGCCATTTATAACATAGGAATAAAAATCCAAAATAGTATATTTTGGATTTTTTTATTTCTTAATAGTAGGGTAAACCATATATTAGCTGTTTTTATTATAATAAAATATAAACTATTAAAAATCATTGAATATGAATTTGAAAACTACTTTTTTATTAGCTTTCCTTTCTATAGGATTAGTTAGTTTTGCACAGCAACAACGTACATGTGGTACAGATGCTTACATGCAAGAACGATTACAAAATCCTGAATTTAGAGCTCAATATGAAGCACGCCAAGCTAAGTTTAAAGAAAACTTAGAATTAAGAGCCTCAGGTGTAAGTAATAGAAGTGCAATGGCCACTTTATTTATTCCCGTAGCTGTTCACTACGAATCAGGAAGTGAGGCAGACAGAGCTTGTTTAGTAGCCTTGGCACAAAGTCAAATAGACATACTAAATAATGATTTTGGAGGAACTAATGCAGATATAAACCAATGGGCAGCAGCAAGTGCTTTTTACCCAGGCGTTAATACAGGAGCTTTAGATGTGCAATTTACATTAGCAACACAAAATCACCCAGCTGGAACAGATCCAGATTTAGTAGAAGGTGAGCCAGCAGTAACTATTGGATATAATTTTGGAGGAGGAGCAGCTCCTGCAGATAACGATGCAAGTTGGGCTGGTTATATGAACTTTGTTGTAAGAAACCTTGGAGGTGGTATTTTAGGATACTCTCCATTAGGAGGTAGTCCAGCAGCAGGAGCAACTGTTGTAATGACAACGTCTGCATTTGGTTCTGGAGCAGGTTGCCCAGGAGTTGTACCTGGAGCACCATATAATTTAGGGAGAACATTAACTCACGAGCTAGGACATTTTTTAAACCTAGATCACACATGGGGTAATGGAGGATGTGGTTCTGATGATAGTGTAGCAGATACACCTAACATTAGTGGACCAAGTTATGGCTGTCCAGCTGTAGGAGGTGTTTCTATGTGTGGAAATACGTCATTGACAATGAACTTTATGGATTATGTAAACGATGCATGTATGTTTATGCTTACAGAGGGTCAAACAAATAGATCTGATGCTTATTTAGATACTATAGAAGGAGAATTTAATACAAATGTACTAAGTGTTGAAGAGTTTGATGCAGATAAAGTATTTGCTATTTATCCAAATCCAGCAGATAACGAAATTACAATTCAATCTACAAGTAATCTTTTAAAAGCAGGAGCAGATATTGAATTATATGATATGTTAGGAAGAAGAGTTATTAATGAAACATTAAACTCTCCAGTAGAAGAACAAAAAGTAAATGTAAGCAGCTTAAATGAAGGAGTATACATTTTAAAAGTGTCTTCTCAAAATGTATCTGCTACAAAAAGAATTGTAGTTAAAAGAAAATAAGATTATTAGATAAATTAATCTATAAATAATAAAAGGGCTTTCATTAATTTGAAAGCCCTTTTTATATTTGAATTAACATTAAAAATAAATAAAGTTTTAATCACTATTTAAAACTTTAAAGTCCATGTATGTTGTAGTTTTTTAAACTTATTAAGCTCTTTTCTTAAAATAGGTAAAAAATCTACTCCATCACTGTTAGATTGCTCTAAACGTTTACAGTTCTTATATAACCTATTAGTTAGTCTTTTTACAGACCTAATGTGTCTATGCTTTTTTTCGGAGTATCGCTCTAATTCAGCTTTAACAATCTCTGGAGCTAATGATTCAGATTGTTGAATAATATCTCCAGAAAAATAAATAGCTCTATCTTCTGTACCATCGTCTTTTAAAGGAGCTAAATCTTTATTCATATACGACGAGATGTGTCTGGATAAAACAAAAATATCCACTGCCTTTTTATAAATAGGAGATTCAGAGAGATGAGATGGGATATTTGGTAACATTTTAAATTTTCATGGATATATATACAAAAATACTCACAAGCTTTAGGAATCAAATTTAATATTTAAAGTAAAATGATATATTTGCTTTAATAATTAATTATTTTATTTAATTTTTGTTTAAAATGAGTATAGATACACTGAATTGGAAAATTTTAAAGTGCTTACAGCAAAATGCAAGGCTTTCAAATGCTGAAATAGGGCGCCAAGTTGGCATTACTTCTCCTGCGGTTTCCGAGCGTATAAAGAAAATGGAAGATTTAGGTATAATAGAAAGTTACAATACATTTATATCTTCATTAGAAGCAGGGTATCAATTAAAAGCAATTATAACATTACGAGCTTTTATGGGTATGTTAAAACCTTTTTTAGAAAAAGTAAAAACCTATGATGAGGTTATTAATTGTTATAGAATTACAGGGAATGAAAATATTGTAATGGAAGTTGTTTTAAAAAACCAAAAGCATTTAGAATCTTTTATAGACGAACTTATTGTCTATGGAGAAACAAAAACGCAAATAGTATTATCTCATGTAGTAAAAAATAATTCTATTACTAAGGTTTAGTCTATTTAATCTTGAATACCTGTATTAATATGCAATTGTAATTTTATAATTGGGTGATAATTAAAAAATGAAAAACAATACTTTTTACTCTATAATTAGATGAGGCACATTATTAATATCCCAATCTATTACTAAACCATTAGCTAATTGCTGAGCAATTTTTTTTCCATATAAATACTCGCATAAATACAAAGCAGCTTCAAAACTTTTAGCACCACCAGCAGAAGTAATATATTTTTTATCATGAACAAATAAAACATGATCTCTTATGTCTAAATCAGGAAACATTACTCTCATGGCATTTATATCGCTAGGGAAAGTAGTAGAAACAGAATGGTTTAATAGGCCCGCTTCTGCTAGAACAAAAGCACCATCGCAGTGAGAAGTAACAAATAAAGCATTTTTATCTACTTGTTTTACAAAATCTAACATTGCTTTGTCTTTTAAATCGCTATCTAAATGATGTTCTGCACTCGGTACAACTAAAATATCAATTTTAGGTAAAGTATCTTTTGTATAATTATAATCAGGTAAAATACGCATCCCTTCAAAAGATGTAATAGCGTTATCAGTATTAGCAACAGTAAAAACATTCATAGGTTTTATACTGTCTCTAAAAATAGTATGCTGAAAAATATCATAAGGAGCCGTTAATTCGGTATTGTAAGTACCATCCATAATTAAAAATGCCACATTATAACGATTAGGTTCTAATTTCGGAAATTGTTTTTGAGTAACTTCTGGTAATGTTGTTGTAACCTTAGTTTCCTTTTCTTTACAGCTTATTGTAAGTAACAAAACTGTTAAAAATATTACGATATGTTTCATAACGGCAAAATAAGTAATTGTTTTTTGTAAATTTAGTCAATCAAAAAAGATTAAAAAACGATTTGTTAAATACGTTTTTGCAAGAAGTAAAAACGAATAAAAACAATCTAATCAACTTTAAAATAAATACAATACATGAAACATCTTTTTAAATTCTCACTAGTATTAGTATTGCTATGTTTTGCTTGCGATAAAAAACAAAGCGAAACAGCAGAAGTAATAGAGAAACCAGAGGTAGATACTTATGTGCAAGACAACTACAATAAACAAGAAGTAGCTATAGAAATGCGAGATGGTATAAAACTACATACCACTATTTATTCTCCAAAAGATACAAGCAAAGAGTATCCTATATTAATGATGCGAACACCCTATAGTAGCAAACCGTATGGAGAAGGTAAATACAAAACAAAAATAGGACCTAACACACATTTAATGAAAGAAGGAAATATTATTGTGTATCAAGATGTTCGCGGACGTTGGATGAGCGAAGGTGTTTACGATAACATGCGTGCATACATACCAAATAAAAAAGATAATAATGATATTGATGAATCCTCAGATACGTATGATACTATAGATTGGTTAATAAAAAATGTAGATAATAATAACGGTAGGGTGGGAACATGGGGTATATCGTACCCAGGGTTTTATGCAACCTATTCCACTATAGATGCGCACCCAGCATTAAAAGCGGCATCACCTCAAGCCTGTATAGGCGATTTCTTTTTTGACGATTTTCATCATAATGGTGCCTTTTTATTAAGTTATTTTAGAGCAATATCTTTATTCGGAACATCAAAAAGTAAACCCACAGATTCAACATGGTATAAATTACCAGAGTTAGGAACACAAGATCAATATCAGTTCTTTTTAGACGCAGGGCCATTAAGTAATTTAAACAGCTATTTTCAATATGAAAAACCAGATGATAAATCAATTTCAAAATCAGACAAAATCGATGATGTATTTTGGAAAGAAATAGTAAACCACCCTAATTACGATACAGTATGGAAACCTAAAGGATTAATACAAAATTTAAAAAATGTAAAATCAACTGTTGCTACTATGATTGTAGGAGGTTTTTTTGATGCAGAAGATTTATATGGACCTTTGGAAACATACAAAACAATAGAAAAACAGAAACCAGACAATTACAATACTATTGTATTTGGCCCATGGGATCATGGACGTTGGGCAAGCTCTCAAACAGAAAACTATGTAGGAAACTATTATTTTGGAGACTCGATATCGTTAAACTTTCAAAAAGATATAGAAACCAAGTTTTTTAATCATTTCTTAAAAGGAGATGGAAGCAAAAATTCAGGATTACCAGAAGCTTATGTATTCGATTCTGGTAGGAAAACATGGAGTAGTTTCGAGTCGTGGCCACCAAAGGCAATTACGAAGCAAACTTTTTACCTTAACGACAAAGAAGTTTTGGCAACAGAGAAAAAAGGAACAACTAAAGAAACGTTTGTGAGCGATTTAGAACGCCCTGTACCATATTCTGAAGATATTAAAACAGTGTTTACACCTAGAAAATACATGACAGACGACCAGCGTTTTGCAGCAAGACGTCCAGATGTATTGGTCTTTGAAACAGATGTGTTAGAAGAAGATTTAACACTAGCAGGAGACATTCTAGCAAATTTAAAAGTAGCAACAACAGGAACCGATGCCGATTGGGTTGTAAAGGTTATAGATGTACACCCAGGAGATATTGAAGAGCAAGAAACAGGTATGCAAGACCATTTAAAATTAAGTAACTACCACATGATGGTGCGTAGTGAGGTCATGCGAGGGCGTTTTAGAAATAGTTTTGAAACCCCAGAACCATTTACACCAAATAAAAAAACAGATGTAACGATTAAATTACAAGATGTATACCATACTATAAAAGCAGGGCATAAATTACAAATACAAGTACAAAGCACATGGTTCCCTCTTATAGATTTAAACCCTCAAACATTTGTACCAAATATATATAAAGCTAAAGAAAGTGATTTTAAAAATCAAACACACACTGTGTTCAATGATTCTAATATAGAATTTTCAATTTTAAAATAAATTAAAAATATATTTTAAAGCGCCGCTGAAATAACCTTTTTCAACGGCGCTTTTTTAGTCTTAGTTTTTTATACGCCAAGGTGGATTTTTTCTGTTTTCTCCAGCGTTATATAAAATAATAGTATTACCATCACAATCTTTTAAATGCGCCTCTCGCCATAACCAAGGCTTATCCTCTGGTAATTGAGTAAAAGAAACCCCTTTTTTTATAAGTTTTTGTACCAATTCATCTAAATTATCATCTTCAAAATAAATGGTAATATTAGTATTTTGAGTCATAGTTTCTGTTTCATGAATTGAAAATGTGGCATTACCATCTGGACATTCAAAACGTACATATCTTGGCAAAGCATCTACTATAAGTTTTAAGCCAAGCGTTTTGTAGAACGCTACAGCTTTTTTTATATTAATAGATGCTATGGTGATCTGGTTTAAATTCATGATATATAACAAATTTAAGCTTAAAGGGATTAAATGAAGATGTAAAAAGTCCCACCGAAGCAGGACTAAAGATTTTCATCTACGGCATATAGCCTTATTGTGATAAGATTAAAGATTAGAAATTTTAATCTAAATCAAAGATACATAAAATTTATGTATCTAATTTTAAGGAAAACCGTAAAGAAACCTTATCCTGTTTTTATTATCTTTAAAATTATGAAATAATAATACATTATATGGAAAAAATATTGGGATTAGATATAGGAACCAATTCTATAGGTTGGGCAATTATACATAATAATAGAATTTTGGGAATGGGAAGCCGTATTTTTCCAATGGGAGTAGAAAATTTAGGAAAAGGAGATCAAGAAAAATCTAAAAACGCAAGCCGTACAGATGCAAGAGGAACAAGACGACAGTTTTTTAGAAAAAGATTAAGAAAGAAAATGCTTTTAAAGACTCTTTCTAAACATAAAATGTGTCCTTTAACTAATAAAGATTTTGAAGAATGGAAATGTACTAAGACATTTCCAGAAGATAAATTAAAAGAATGGTTTACTTTAAATCCCTATTATTTAAGACATAAAGCACATACAAGCGTGTTAACGTTAGAAGAAATTGGAAGAGTGTTTTATCACTTAATTCAGCGTAGAGGGTTTCTTAGTAATAGTAGAAAGGGGGGTAAAAATGATGGTGCTATTTTTAAAGGAGATTCAAAAACAGGGAAAATAGGAATACATGAGACTCAAAAAAATATACATGATAAAACGTTAGGAGCATATCTTTACACAATTCAGCCTAAAGAGAATTTTCCATTTCAAAAAGGATTAGAACGTATAAGGAATAGATATACTACTAGACAAATGTATATAGACGAGTTCGAAATAATCTGGGAGAAGCAAAAACAATTTCATAAAGAATTTTCGGAAGATTTAAAACAGCTTTTAGGGGGCCGTAAAGATGATAATTATAAAATTGATGGTATATTATTTCATCAAAGACCTTTACGTTCTCAAAAACATTTAGTAGGGTGTTGTACTTTCGAAACAGCAAAAACAAAATGTCCATTAAGTGCAATCCCTTTCGAGATGTTTAGAGTATATCAATGGGTAAATACTGTAGAGTGCAATGGAGAAAAACTAAATAAAGAAGAACGGGAAATAATTATTAATGTATTACTAACTAATGAAAAAATAGCGTTTTCGAAATTAAAAAAAGCAATAGATAAAACTAGCGCAGAATTTAAATTTAATTATAAAGGGGAAGATAAAATTGTAGGAACACATACAGTTTCAAATCTATCAAATAAAAAGTTTTTTGGAAAGAAATGGTTCGATTTGTCACATAAAGAGCAAGAAGATATTTGGCATGTGTTGTATTTTTTTGATAGCAAACAAAAAGTTAAAGAGTATGCTTTAAAACATTGGGGTTTTACAGAAAAACAAGCTATTGAAATTTCAAATTTTAATGTGAAAGATGGTTATGCAAACCTAAGTAGAAAAGCAATACACAATATTTTGCCATTTTTAAAATTAGGTTATACTTATAATTTTGCTACGGTTTTAGGAGGAGTTAAAAATGCTTTTGGCAGTCAATGGGAAGCTTTAAAAAATAAAAATGATATAATAGATACCCTTGAAAATATTGTAAACTCTAAAATAAAAGGAGGCTATATAGAAAGTATAAGAAGTTTATTAAAAAAGGAGTACGGATTAAATGCTAAAAAAATAAAAAAACTATACCACCATTCAGCTACTATAGATTCTAAAATGGTTTTAAGTAAATTGCCCGTAGATGAAAGAGCTAATAAAAAAAATCAAGCGATACGTAATCCCGTTGTTGTAACTGCCTTATTTGAATTAAGAAAACTTGTTAATGAACTTATATCAGATTATGGAACATTTAATGAAATAAAAGTAGAAATGGCTCGTGATCTCAAAAGTTCTAAAGCGACACGAAATAGAATACGAAGAGAGCAACAACGATTAGAACGTGAGAATGATAGAGTGAAAAAAGAAGTTGAAAACTATACAAGAGTTACTCATGATAGTATTTTGAAATTTAAACTTTGGGAAGAATGTAAGAAAATTTGCCCCTATACAGGAAAACAAATACCATTAGAAAAATTATTTACAGGAGAAGTACAGATAGAGCACATTCACCCTTGGAGTAGATCCTTAAATGATAGTTATGCGAACAAAACATTATGTTGGGCAGATGAAAATAGAAAGAAAGGAAATAAAACACCTTTTGAGTTTTATGGTGGAGACGAATTAAATTGGTTAGTAATAAAAGAACGCGCATTAAAACTATTTTCAGATACCAAAGAATACCCCAATGCTTACAATAAATTTAAACAGTTTGTAAAACAAAGTTTCGATGATGATTTTACATCAAAACAACTAAACGATACTCGTTATATTTGTAAAGAAGCTAAAGCGTACTTAACCCAAATATGTAGCAAAGTAATAGTCGCCCCTGGGCAAATGACTGCGGTTTTGCGTTATAAATGGGGGTTGAATTCTATTTTAAACGAAGCTAATATTAAAAACAGAGACGATCATAGACATCATGCTATTGATGCTTTAGTTATGGCATGCTCAAAACCTAGCTATTTGCAAGAGCTTTCTAAATGGAATAGATATAATAGAAATTCGCAATTAAAAGCATTTCCAATGCCATGGAGAACGTTTCAATACGATTCAGAAAGGATGGTTGAAACAATTTTAGTGTCTCATAAAAAAATAAATAAGACTATAACTATTAGAACACATAAGACTGAGAAAAATGGAGAAATATATAAAAATAAGGGAGTTGCAGCAAGAGGGAAATTGCATGAAGATACAGTGTACGGAAAACGAAAAGCACCTTTTAGTGAAGAGGCTTACCATGTTAGAAAATCTATAGAGAGTTTAACTACCAAAAAACAGTTAGAGAAAGTTGTAGACCAAACAATTAAACAATTAATACTAAAACGTATTCAGGTGTTAGGAGGTTTTGTAAAAGACAAAATACCTTTAAATACTTTTTTTATTGTAAATGAAAATGGAGAAAAAGTCCCACAAATTGTATTACCTAATAAAAATGGAGACTCTGTACCTGTTTTAAAAATAAGACTAAAAGAGAATATAGGAAGAGCAGAATCATTAAAAGAAGTAGGAAACGAATGGGTAAATCCTAAAAACAATCATCATGTTTTAATTTATAAAGATGAAAAAGGAAACTTAAAAGAAGATGTTGTTACGTTTTGGACAGTAGTAGAACGAAAACTAAAACAATTTCCAGTATATCAACTACCAATCGATGGAAAAGAAATAGTAACTACATTACAAAGAAACGATATGTTTTTATTAGGACTAAGTGAGGAGGAGATAAATTGGGAGCAACCCAATAAGGTTTTATTAAATACGCATTTATATAGAGTTCAAAAAGTAACACCTAAAGATTATTTTTTTAGAAAACATAAGGCTGCCAATCTCGAAAATGATGACTACAAGCAGATTAGAGGTTTTGGGACAGGAAAAACGGGTTGGTACAATTTTAATCCCATTAAAGTGAAAATTTCAGTTTCTGGAAAATTGGAAAGAATTTAGTATGGCAGTCATTAGCATATTAAAAAGAGTAAAGATTAGAAAACACGATATTGTATGAAAAAATATAATCATTACTATCAGGTTGTGGTTTGATTAAAGATTAGAAAACACGATATTTAGTAGAATGAGACGTGTTTATGACGACCCGTTGTGGTTTGATTAAAGATTAGAAAACACGATATTAATCCTTTTATTTTTTGGAATTCAACCTGGTTGTGGTTTGATTAAAGATTAGAAAACACGATATTAATAGGGATACATCTAAGGTTTCTAAGACTGTTGTGGTTTGATTAAAGATTAGAAAACACGATATTAAAACAAGATTTTTTAACTGTGCAACCCAAGTTGTGGTTTGATTAAAGATTAGAAAACACGATATTAGACGGTGTAATTGAATATGTAAGTATATAGTTGTGGTTTGATTAAAGATTAGAAAACACGATATTAAACTAAAGCCAATATCTACTTTGATACGTTGTGGTTTGATTAAAGATTAGAAAACACGATATTTCCGTTTCTAGTTTCTTTAACAGACTGTAGTTGTGGTTTGATTAAAGATTAGAAAACACGATATTTGTTAAGCCTAACCATTTTAGCACTAATAGTTGTGGTTTGATTAAAGATTAGAAAACACGATATTGGTAGCCCAGTGGGTATTGCAGGACGTTGCGTTGTGGTTTGATTAAAGATTAGAAAACACGATATTGACCCAGAACATTATAAACTAAGCGAAACCGTTGTGGTTTGATTAAAGATTAGAAAACACGATATTCTTTTGCACCCGCTAAGTCAAAGAGCTGTGGTTGTGGTTTGATTAAAGATTAGAAAACACGATATTGAAGACTCTAAAGTGGTGTCTTCATTAGCTGTTGTGGTTTGATTAAAGATTAGAAAACACGATATTTATAAATAACCTGTAAAAGATACGTAAATAGTTGTGGTTTGATTAAAGATTAGAAAACACGATATTGTATTGACTTTTATAAATTCTAATGAATTAGTTGTGGTTTGATTAAAGATTAGAAAACACGATATTTTATTAACTCAACATCATTAGGTGATGTATGTTGTGGTTTGATTAAAGATTAGAAAACACGATATTGTTCTTAACGCCAAAGAATACGGTGTGCCAGTTGTGGTTTGATTAAAGATTAGAAAACACGATATTAATGTTATTAGTAGGTCTGATTTACCACCTGTTGTGGTTTGATTAAAGATTAGAAAACACGATATTAAAGTTTAGCTGAATTGGTTGGCGAAACAGGTTGTGGTTTGATTAAAGATTAGAAAACACGATATTTGGAACAGCGGAGACTGGAACAGCGGAGACGTTGTGGTTTGATTAAAGATTAGAAAACACGATACTATAGCGGAAATTCAAATGGACACTTTAAAAGTTGTGGTTTGATTAAAGATTAGAAAACACGATATTAACTTCTGGAATAAATAACTCACTCACTTTGTTGTGGTTTGATTAAAGATTAGAAAACACGATATTAAACAAAATAGTTATTATCTAAGCAAATTAGTTGTGGTTTGATTAAAGATTAGAAAACACGATATTGAACATTTTGGAAGAAGCAATATACTAACAGTTGTGGTTTGATTAAAGATTAGAAAACACGATATTAAGCATAAAAAGAAATTGTGGAAGTTCAAAGTTGTGGTTTGATTAAAGATTAGAAAACACGATATTAATGGGAGTTGATTACAACTTTGCACAATAGTTGTGGTTTGATTAAAGATTAGAAAACACGATATTTATTTGGCTATGACTATGTGCCTTAAAACAGTTGTGGTTTGATTAAAGATTAGAAAACACGATATTGATTACGAGAAGAATACGAACAGAAGTTCGGTTGTGGTTTGATTAAAGATTAGAAAACACGATATTGGTGGTAATATAGAAATACAATACCAACCTGTTGTGGTTTGATTAAAGATTAGAAAACACGATATTAGCTACCATAAGCAATTGTTAACAAAAGTAGTTGTGGTTTGATTAAAGATTAGAAAACACGATATTATTAATTAAGTGGATAGATTCTTATTATCAGTTGTGGTTTGATTAAAGATTAGAAAACACGATATTAAATAAAAGAAAACACAAACAACTCTATTGGTTGTGGTTTGATTAAAGATTAGAAAACACGATATTTAAATGACAGAAGAAAATATTGCCGAGTAGTTGTGGTTTGATTAAAGATTAGAAAACACGATATTGTACCATATATTTTTGTCACATAACTTATTGTTGTGGTTTGATTAAAGATTAGAAAACACGATATTATTAATTAAGTGGATAGATTCTTATTGTCAGTTGTGGTTTGATTAAAGATTAGAAAACACGATATTAATTGGCTTAACTAAGTTTTTAGACGATCTGTTGTGGTTTGATTAAAGATTAGAAAACACGATATTTAAAAAATATTCCGTTCCAAAGCCAATGTAGTTGTGGTTTGATTAAAGATTAGAAAACACGATATTTTTTATAAAACATATAGTTTATGCTTAATAGTTGTGGTTTGATTAAAGATTAGAAAACACGATATTAAAATTAAGAAAAAGGTACGAGATTGTTTCGTTGTGGTTTGATTAAAGATTAGAAAACACGATATTTGCGTTTTACTCTTGTGTGTTCTTCATGTGGTTGTGGTTTGATTAAAGATTAGAAAACACGATATTACGCGTTGCGCAAATGAAGTATGACGACACGTTGTGGTTTGATTAAAGATTAGAAAACACGATATTATTAATTAAGTGGATAGATTCTTATTTTCAGTTGTGGTTTGATTAAAGATTAGAAAACACGATATTACTTTAGCTCAATTAAAAAAAGAAGATATGTTGTGGTTTGATTAAAGATTAGAAAACACGATATTTCTTTAACTCGATTAAAAGTCCTTTGGGTAGTTGTGGTTTGATTAAAGATTAGAAAACACGATATTCAAATGCAAATGTTATGTGCTAGTACTGAGTTGTGGTTTGATTAAAGATTAGAAAACACGATATTTCTTTGTGCTTCATGCTTTTATGATTGGATGTTGTGGTTTGATTAAAGATTAGAAAACACGATATTAATGTCAAGGACTACCAAGTTACCCAAATGGTTGTGGTTTGATTAAAGATTAGAAAACACGATATTAAGATATTAAATATCCATTCTTACTAAAAGGTTGTGGTTTGATTAAAGATTAGAAAACACGATATTTAATTGTAAAATGTTTCATAAGTAATACCTGTTGTGGTTTGATTAAAGATTAGAAAACACGATATTATTTATGAAACTGGTGAATTAGGAACTTTCGTTGTGGTTTGATTAAAGATTAGAAAACACGATATTACAACCTTCAAAGATTAGATTTATATAACAGTTGTGGTTTGATTAAAGATTAGAAAACACGATATTACGTTGCCTGTTATGTGTTGAAAATAAAAGGTTTAACGAGGTGTTGTGTTAAAAAAAATGCTTCTTTTTTGTAGTGATAAGCCAAGATTGAAGTGTTTTTTTAATTTAAAATAATTCTAATTGTGTAGGCTGTAGCAATTTGGGAGTAGCAACTCTACCCCAAAAGTTCATGATATTTCCAAATTGTTTATCTGTAATTCGTAAAATACTTACTTTTCCAAAAGGGGGAAGTAGCCTTTGGATGCGTTTTTCGTGTACATCTGCACTTTCGCTACTAGCGCAATGGCGCATATATACAGAGTATTGCATCATATTAAAACCATCCTTTAATAAGTTTTTTCTAAATCCAGCCGCATTTTTACGGTCTTTAGCAGTACTAGTTGGTAAGTCGAAAAAAACAAATAACCACATAATACGATACCCGTTTAATTCCATAAGTTAGGATAATTAATCTTTTTTCGTGAACCAGCATAGCATTGTTGTAGAGAACTAGCTGTTTTCTGTAGCGCTACCATGAGTGGACTTTTTTCTTCTTTATAAAAAACTGTTTGGGTAAGGATGTTTAAAAGCTCTGCTTTTATAGTCGTATTTAACTCTTGTTCATTATAATGTTGTGTAATGTAAATGACTTTTTCATCTACAATAGGTCTAAAGGGTTCCATAATATCATCAGCGAGAGCAAAAGCATTATATTTATTTTTATGGTGTATACCTAAGGTATTAAGTAGTCCGCTACCAGATAAAGCTCTTGCCGTAGCAGCTCTTAAAATGGAATAGCCATAGTTTAAAAAAGAATTGGGGTAATTGCCAAAACGTTCACGTTTAAATTGGGTAGCAAAAATAAGTTTCCAATAGGCACTAGCAGCAACAGCCTCCATATTGCTTGTGTCTCCACTTAAAACTTTACTAGCTAAAAAATCAAAATGATTTTTAGTACCTGTTGCTTGTTCTAGTAGTAAACCTTGATTTTTAATTTTTTCAATAATAGTTTGTTGCCATAATTTTTTTCTTAAAGGTAAACTAGCATCAATTTGAACTTTAAAAATTTGTTGTTGTATGTGGTGGCTATTAAGGTTTAAAAACAGTCCATTTGGTAAGTGAGATGTATTACAAACAATTACAGCAGTATTATTTTGTATTAATAAGTTTAAAGCGGGTAAACTAATGTAGATTTCTGGATGATCTAAAACGATAAAACCAATATCTTCTATAGGAATATTGCCTTCTCTAGAATCATTTTTAATGACTAACTGTAAGTTCTTGCAAGTAATACTACTCTTTTTTTCTACTAAAATAGATTTTTTTAACATACTTTTTTGTTCTAAAGTATATATAATCAGTTAAATATAGATATGGAAAACCATAAGGGGCCAATTTTTATAAAGAGTTAAATGATTAATTTTGTTAATAAACCTTACTCTTAATGTAGGTATTTTAAGAGTAAGACTTATTATACTATTTTTTAGCTTTCATATATAAATTCAATCCCAAAAGTAAAATGGCACATAAGGTACTCACAGCAGTCATAATAAGCCAAGTATCATCAAAACCAATACCTTCAGCTAATTGTAAACCAGCATTATGGGCAAATATACCTGCAAAAGAAAATGTCATAGCATATAAGGCCATGTATTCTCCTTGATTTCCTTTTTTTGCGCGTTCCATAGCAAATGCATTGGCAAAGGGGAAGGCTATCATTTCTCCAAAGGTCATTAAAAACATACCAATGATAATAACACCTACCCAACCGCTAACAATAAGAATTAAGAAACTTAATCCAGTAAGTATTGCTCCAAATAATACATAACCAATTTTAGAAAAAGATTTACTCTCTAGCCATTTTATTAAAGGCATTTCAAATAGAAAAATAAGAAAGCCATTAGCCCCTAATAATAAACCTACTTGCAATTCACTGAGTAAATGTGTTTTTCTGTAATAAATTGGCATGGCT
The DNA here is from genome assembly GCF_053601615.1 of Pontimicrobium sp. MEBiC06410. Classification (NCBI taxonomy): domain Bacteria; kingdom Pseudomonadati; phylum Bacteroidota; class Flavobacteriia; order Flavobacteriales; family Flavobacteriaceae; genus Pontimicrobium; species Pontimicrobium sp. MEBiC06410. The sequence continues at coordinate 140,655 of NZ_JBSHNT010000147.1, read as the reverse complement.
GAGAAGTATTGAAAAAATATAAAGCCAAATAACACTAAAGCTAAACAGAATAAAATAAAAGGAATATCTCCATAAGCCGATTCTGGGTTACCATTTTTAATATCGTCTTGCACTTTTGCCTTCTTTGGGTTTAAAACATTTATTAAAAGTAAAGTAGCCGCAATACACGTAATACCATCTACCCAAAATAAGCCTGCATAGCCAAGAGTAACAATAATTAAACCACCTAAAGCTGGCCCAGCAGAAAACCCTAAGTTTATAGCTAAACGAATTAAAGTTACACTTCTAGTTTTATTTTCAGGTTTGCTATAAGCACTTAGCGCTACAAACATGGCGGGTCTAAACATATCTGCAAATAGCGTAAGTATAAAAACCCCAATACATAACAATTTAAAAGAGGTAAGGTACTGCAAGCCTATAAATAAAAAACCAGTAAGCAATAAACTAAATACCATTATCTTGTAATACCCCATTTTGTCGGTTAGCTTGCCGCCAATCCATGTGCCAACTAACGAGCCTATACTAAAGCTAGTCATAATCCAGCCAACATTAGAAAAAGATAAATTTAAATCTTCTGTTAAATAAATAGATAAAAATGGAATTACCATAGTGCCGGCTCTATTTATTAAAGTAATTAAAGCAAGCCACCATACTTCTCTAGAGAGTCCTTTAAAAGAATTAAAGTAATTGTTAAATAACGTTTTCATTGGTTTGTTTGTTTTTTTTGATTGATTTTGGTTAAGTCATATTAAAAAGTTTAATTCGTTATGGACTAAAAATAAAAAAGTCCAACTGCGAAGTTGGACTTTTAATATTGTATTAATTGATATTTACATCATCATAAAATATAATAAGTCCAACTCACCGTATAACGAGAAGTACATTGCTTATAATTTTTGATGACTAAATTCATTTTATTCTTTTTTTGATTCCCCAAAACTAAACAAAAAAAGTATTAAGTTGTATTTTTGAATAGAAAATATTTTAAAATTTCAAAAATAAAACCTTTTCCAGTATATAAAATCGCTATATCATATGTCTGAAAATGAAATAATTACAATTAAAGATTTAAAATCACCCAAAGGTGCTTTTTTATTAGGTCATTTACCACAGTTTAATACCTATAATAAACATCAGGTGTTAGAGCGTTGGGTTGAGGAAAGTGGCGAATTGTTTAAAATTCATTTTGTAGGAAAAGAATTTGTAGTGTCCGCTAACCCCGATTTTAATAATAAAATATTGAGATCTAGACCAGAGACTTTTAAACGATTTTCTAAAATAGATGAAGTCTTAAAAGAAATGGGAGTAGATGGGGTTTTTAATGCAGAAGGTGTAAACTGGAAACGCCAAAGAAAGCCAATAGCCGAAGCATTAAGTGTAAAAAATATAAAGTCCTTTTACCCTATTATATTAAAAAAAACAGAAACCTTATTAGATAAGTTTAAAGCATATTCTAAAACTAAAACTATAGTAAATGTGCAAAAGGAATTTATGGCGTTTACCATAGACATAACAACAGAGATTGCATTTGGACATAAGTTAGATACTATTAATAATAAATCGAATAGTTTTCAGAAGCATTTGGAAGTTATTTTTCCAATGATTAATGAGCGTGTTACAGCACCAATTCCTATTTGGCGGTATTTTAAAAGAAAAAAAGACAAGGCGTTGGATGAAGCTTTACATGCTATTGAAAAGGTAATCTATAAATTTATAGAAGAAGCCAAAGTTAGAATAGAAAACACTCCAAAACTAAAAGAGCAACCTTCTAATTTTTTAGAAGCCTTACTAGTAGAAAATAAAGATGCTAATTTTACTAAAGAAGAAATTTACGGAAACGTTTTTACTATATTATTGGCGGGAGAAGATACCACTTCTAATTCCTTATCATGGACTTTATTCTACTTAGCTCAGCATCCTGAAGTTGTTGCTAAAGTTAGAGTAGAAGCAGAGGCAGCATACAAAAATAAAGACGTACCAGATGCATACGACGTTGTTGAACAATTAAAATATGCTAATGCAGTGGTGCAAGAAGCTATGCGTTTAAAACCAACAACTCCGCAACTATATTTAGAAGCAAATACAGATACAGTAATAAATAATATTGCCATACCTAAAGGCACTAGTATAATTTTACAAAATAAAGTGGCACAAACACAAGACGCTTATTTTTCTAACCCAAACACTTTTGAGCCAGAACGTTGGATGATTAATCGTTGTCCAATGCACGAAAACCACTCACCAAATACTATGAGAGCATTTGGAGGTGGCGCCAGATATTGTCCAGGAATGCACTTAGCAAAAACAGAAATGATAGTTTTAATTTCTACATTGTGCAAACATTTTAATTTTGAGTTAGAAGTAACACCAGAAGAAGTAAAAGAACGCTTTGAGTTTACAATGTATCCAGAACCTTTAAAAGTTACTTTTAAGTCTGTGTGATAATACTAATTAATAAAACCCTAATGAATGGGAATAAAAAACGTTATGAAAATAAAAACAATACTTTTCGTTTTACTTTTTAGTTCTTTGCTAAGCTGTGGGCAAGAAAAAACACCAATACAAGGAGAAACAGAGTTTCAACGCACTATAAATGCAGAATATAAAGATGCCAGTAAGTCTCCATTAAAAGCTAAAGATTTAAAAACATTTAAAGGGTTGGACTTCTTTACATTCGATTCAACTTATGTCGTTACTGCAAAATTAAAATTAACACCAGATACCAAGTACTTTAATATGCGCACAACAACAAGTAGAGTCTCTCAAGAGCGCATATACGGTGTGTTATCTTTTAAGCTAAAAGGGAAGCCATTTCAATTAAATGTATACCAAGGTAAAGATTTAATGAAAACAGAGGGCTATGAAGACTATCTGTTTTTACCTTTTTTAGATGATACAAATGGCGAACTTACCTATGGAGGCGGACGCTATATAGATTTGCGTATCCCAGAAGGAGATACAATAATTATAGATTTCAATACAGCTTATAACCCTTACTGCGCATATAACAGTAAATATTCATGCCCGATAGTGCCAAGAGAAAATTATGTAGATATTGCTGTTGAGGCCGGAGTGAAAAAATTTAATAAACACTAGTAAAGGCTTATAATGGAGGTTTATACGCTACCAGACTATTTCCAAATTGAAAATGCTAGTACATTTAAGGTTTTCGATTACAAAACCACTGGAGAGTGTTTAAAACAAATGGTAGCATTAAAACAAAATACATTTAGTTTTTTAGTAGAAGGACATAAAGAGGTTTTTGCAGATAATACTTCGGTAGCTATTAAAAACTCAAGTTTTCTGTTAATGAAATCTGGACACTGTTTAATGACCGAAAAACTAGCCAATAGCATTACTAATTACAGAAGTATTTTATTTTTCTTTTCAGAAGCATCAGTTTTAAAATTTATTCAGAAGCATAAAATAGTTAAACCTAAAAATGAAAATAAGTTTTCTGTTTACGCTTTTAAATATGACGAATTTTTAAAAACCTTTGAAAAAGGGCTAGTAAACATAAGCAAGCTAAAGCCAGAATTGCAAAACGCATTATTAGAACTGAAGTTTGAAGCGTTAATGCTGTATTTAAAAGAGACCAGAGGTGTTGACTTTTTATTTTCTTTATTAACAAATAACAATAGTAAACAACAACATTTTGTAGATATAGTAGAATCTAATAAACTAAATAAATTAAGTTTAAGCGAGTTGTCCTTTTTGGCCAACATGAGTGTGTCTACATTTAAGAGAGAATTTAAAAAACAGTTTAATGTACCGCCAATTAAGTGGTTTCAGGATAAACGATTAGAGCACGCTGCGTATTTATTACAAGATAAATCAAAAAGACCTTCAGATGTATTTGAAGATGCTGGGTACGAGAGTTTATCGAATTTTATACAAGCCTTTAAAACAAAGTTTAAAATAACTCCAAAACAATACCAATCTAATTTGACCTTTTAGCAATGCTTTTTGAGCTAAATTAGATATCCCTTTTTACAATTAGCAGCTAAATTTGTCGTCATAATTAAATCTATAAATTATGAAAAAATCAAGTTTTATTTTTGCAATGTTATTAGTAGTCTCAAGTATATTATATGCTCAAGATACATTTACGTTAACAAGTAAAAGTTTAGGAGGGCAAGCTACAATTAACGAAGAGTTTAATGGTTTTGGTTGTGTAGGCAAAAATCAATCGCCACAATTATCATGGACAAATGCTCCTAAGGGAACTAAAAGTTTTGCAGTAACTATGTACGATCCAGATGCACCTACAGGAAGTGGTTGGTGGCATTGGGTGGTATTCGATATCCCAAAAAACACAAATGAACTCGTTTCTAATGCAGGCAATGTAGCCCTTAATTTAATGCCAAAAGGAGCCATACAAAGTATTACAGATTATGGTGCAAATGGCTATGGAGGGCCTTGTCCACCAGAAGGACACGGGTTACATAAATACATTATTACTGTATACGCATTAAAAACAGATAAGTTAGGGTTAGCGGCCAATACAAATCCAGCGGTTGTAGGTTATTATCTATGGAGTAATACATTGGCTAAAGCAACAATAGTGGCGTATTATAAACGAGAGAAAAAATAATTTTAATGTCCGTATCATAAAGTCTACCATCTACCTGAACTAGTTTCAGGCTCTCACTAAGAAGCGTTTCAGTTTTTAGATGTTATGCGATGCAGAAACAAGCTATACATACCGCCATAAACAGCATTATGATACAAAACAGAGAATTAGAAAAATAATAAAAGAGACTGCTTAAACTAAAAACAGGTAAAGCTATTTAAAAAATCATATAGCTTTACCTGTTTTTATTTCGCTAAATATAAACCTAAGAAAACAGCTAAAAAACCAAGCACAATACTAGTAATAGCATAGATAGCAAAACTAGTAAAATCTCCAGATTTTAAAAACATAGCCTTTTCGTAAGCAAAACTAGAAAAGGTAGTAAAACCACCACAAAAACCGGTAGCAAGTAATAGTGTTTGGTTCTGGGACAAGGCATTATTTTTTGCAGCCAACCCTAGAATAATACCAATTAATAAACTCCCTATAATATTAGCCGCAAATGTGCCATAGGGAATTCCTGTTTCAGGACTATTTAATTGTTTTCCAATAATGTATCGTAATACACTACCAAAGCCTCCACCTATAAATACAAGTAGTAATTGTTTCATTTAGTCTTCAATAGGAATGTAAACCTCTGTTACCCAATTTGCAGGATTTGGAACAATCATTGGGTCGTTGGTATATATTTCAAAAGGCTTAATTTCGGTAGATTGTTTAATATTATTTTTCTTAATATGCTCCATGGCAGTCTCCCAAGCTTTAGGTAAATTAGTATAATTTCCGTTTAAAGTTACTTTTAATGCTTTTGTTTTTGGTGTATAGCCACATAGTACTTGGCTTTCTTTTTCGACTTCAACCTTATTTCTTACAGGTATGGCATTACTCATAATAATATTACCATCCTTAGACGCAACATCATCATAAATGGTAAATGGCATTCCAGTAGAGATGATATTGTTTTTTGCCATGTAACCCATAATTTCTCCATACTGTTTGTCCATAATTTGGCTAATGTTGGCTCCAGTAGCAGCAGTAGTTTTATACATGTAAAAACCGCCGCCATATTCGGTAATACCATTTACAGTTATCTTATAAGCTTTCATACTGTTTATAACAATACTATCTAATTTTTCTAAACTACGCTCATACTCAGGTCCAATTTGTTTTTCCATACCACCCATAAAAGCAGTAAAAGCCTTAAAACCAAAAGGTAAGTCTTTTCCAGAAATATCCCATGTTACATCTGTAGAACCATCTGCATTTTGGTTAAAAGCCCACGAAACATCAGAGGATGGAAATTCTGCATATTGCATTTCTTGTGTAATACTTTCATTAGCTTTTAAAGCTATTGTTTTCATGGTTCCTATACCATCTTCATCTTCCCATGAGTACGATCCTCCTATGCCTTTTGTTTGCTCTGCTAAAGTAATAGACATATCAGGGTCTTTTTCGGCCCACGAAGACCACGCTTCCCAGTTTTTAAAGTCGCTAACATTATCGTAAATAACGGCAGCGGGAGCTTGTATGGTTCGTGTTCTAGAGACTTTAAATTCATTAGGTTGTACAGCAATAAAAATAGCTAGAGCAATAATTGCTATTAACAGTAAAAAGAAAATGTATTTTACAGCTTTCATGATTGGGAATATTAATAAAGTTTAATAGATTTATTTGGCTACTAGCTTCAAAGATAATGAAAATTTAAAGTTTGATAAATAATCTTATTTTTGTTACAAACTAAAATAAAGTATAATGATGAAACTAAAACCATTATTAGGAATTGCTTTAACGGCAACATTTCTATTGTCTTGTGGTAATGACGCAAAAAAAGCAGAAGATAAAAAAGAAGAGAAAACAGAAGCTATACAAGCAAAACCATTTAACTACAATGTAGAAGAGTTTGCAGATATAAAAATATTACGCTATCAAATTCCTGGGTGGGAAAAACTAACACTAAAAGAGCAAAAATTGGTGTATTATTTAACACAAGCAGGTTTAGCAGGTAGAGATATTATGTGGGATCAAAACTACAGGCATAATTTACAAATTAGACGTGCTTTAGAAAATGTTTATACTAATTACAAAGGCGATAGAACAACAAAATTATGGGGAGATTTTACAACCTATTTAAAGCGTGTCTGGTTTTCTAATGGAATTCACCATCATTACTCTAACGATAAAATAAAGCCAGAGTTTACCATAAAGGAACTAAGTGGATTATTAAAGGAAACGAATACTGTAATAGATATTGATGCTTTTGAAGTTATTTTTAACGATAAAGATGCTAAAAAAGTAAATCAGGCCAAAGGAGTAGATAACGTAGCATTATCGGCTATAAACTTCTATGGATCTAATGTAACAAATAAGGATGTCGAGTCTTTTTATAAAAAAATGAAATCTCCTAACCCAGAGAAACCATTATCGTATGGACTTAACTCGCAACTAGTAAAAAAAGATGGCGTTTTAAAGGAGCGTGTGTATAAATCTGGAGGTTTATATGGTTCTGCAATAGACGAGATTATAAAATGGCTAGAGTTAGCTAAAGGCGTAGCAGAAAATGAAGCACAAGCTAATGCATTAGGTTCATTAATTAAATATTACCAAACAGGAGACTTACAAACATGGGATGATTATAATGTAGCATGGACAGCAGCAACCGAGGGTAATATAGATTATATAAACAGTTTTATAGAAGTTTATAACGATCCGTTAGGGTACAGAGGATCTTATGAAACGATTGTGCAAATTAAGGATTTCGATATGTCTCAGAAAATGGCTGTGTTATCTGAAAATGCACAATGGTTTGAAGATAATTCGCCATTAATGGACGAGCACAAAAAGAAGAATGTAGTAGGGGTAACATACAAAGTAGTAAATGTAGCAGGAGAAGCTGGAGATGCCTCGCCAAGTACGCCAATAGGTGTAAATTTACCAAACGCTAACTGGATTCGTGCAGCAGTAGGAAGTAAATCTGTATCCTTAGGAAACATTATTCATGCATACAATAATGCAGGAAGTACAGGACGCTTAAAAGAGTTTGTACATGATGAAGAAGAGTTAAAACTTGAAGAAGAGTTTGGGCAATTAGCAGATAAATTGCACACAGCATTACATGAAGTTATTGGGCATGCCTCTGGACAATTAAATCCAGGAGTTGGAGAAACAAAAGAAACACTTAAAAATTATGCTTCTACTTTAGAAGAAGGACGTGCAGATTTAGTAGGGTTATACTATTTATACGATTCTAAATTACAAGATTTAGGTTTAGTAAAAGACTGGAAAAAAGTGGGAATGGCTGCTTACGATGGCTATATCCGTAATGGATTAATGACACAATTAATTAGGTTAAACTTAGGGGATGAAGTAGAAGAAGCACATATGCGTAACAGACAATGGGTAAGTGCTTGGGTTTTTGAAAAAGGACAAGCAGATAACGTTATAGAAAAAGTAACTAGAGACGGAAAAACCTACTTTAATATAAACGATTACGATAAATTGCATGAGTTATTCGGGCAATTACTACGCGAAACACAACGTATAAAGTCGGAAGGCGATTATAAAGCAGTAGAAGCTTTAGTAGAAGGTTATGGCGTAAAAGTAGACCAAAAGATACACGCAGAAGTTTTAGAACGTAACAAGCAGTTTCCATCACCACCATATAGTGGTTTTGTAAACCCTGTATTAGTACCAGAAACAAATGAAGCAGGTGAGATTACTAAAATTAGAGTAACACAGCCAGAAACATTCGATAGCCAAATGTTATATTACAGTAGATTATATAACTTCTTACCAGAAAAAAATTAATGTAAAATATATTTTGTACTTAAAAGCCTTAATCTTTTACTGGATTAAGGCTTTTTTTTATTAATCTTCTTTATTGGAATCTAATAAAGCATCTAGTTTTATCCGTTTAGAAAGGTTTACTACAATAAAAGGGTCTTGGTTAGCATTAAAAAACTTTCTTATTTCTCCATTTAATTTGATACCATGTTTTTTTTCAATAATATGAAATTGAAATAAACCGAAGAATTTATTTGACTTATCACTCCTTCTAAATGGAGCGGCGTCCCCCATCCCTATAACTGGGTTAAAAAAAATCTCTACTCCTTTATTATTATAAAAGGTAGGTAACCCTAAGCCAAAATACGAGTTGTAATATTTTACAGTACGTTCTCTATTTAAAGCTAAAAGTGATCTAATAGTTCTATCGTTTAAGCTATCTCTTGGTATAGTTTCTGTTCCAAAAGATATAAAATCTTCAACATCGTAACTAGTTGTTTCTATTCGTTGTATTACCTCGGCTCTAGGAGCAAGAAACATTTTGAAATCATGATTTTTAGATTTGTATATTTTTAATAAAAGTTCTGCATAAAAACCAAGGTTATCGTAAGATGTTTTTGGAGTTCTAATAATTCTTTTGTTTTCAATAGTAACAGAATCACTTTCAGGAGAATTTTCAATAATTTCAATAAGAGGTGTGTCTGCTGTTCTTTCTTTTGAGGTACTTAAAGATCTGTTTTTATACATTCCGGCTCTAATACCCCCAAAATAGTTTCCTTTTTTATTTTTAAAAAATAGGTCAGGTAAATAGGCATCAATTTCAGAATAAAAACTATTAGCCTTTATATTATTTTCTAAATCAAAATTAGTTCCTAAATAAAAGTTGTAAGCACTGTTAAATGTTTCTTTTTCAAGTTTTAACAGGATATGCTTTTCAGGAGAAACTAAATTTATGGAAATAGTATTACCATTTAAAGCAAAGCTTTTTTGTTGTACAGGTTTAATAATTAATGATAAGATGCCTTTTTGAGTTCTAAATGATTCTACTAAGCTTTTAAAATTGGCAATAAGTGGGTTCGAATCGTTTATAAATAAGAGGTTATCTTCTAGTTTTGAACTAGATATAATAAATTTGTTCTTTTTCTTATCTAAAAATAAGTTGAGTTCGTCATTATTAGAGATGATTTCTACTTCAATGTTGTCTGACTTACTGGGTATGTAGTTTCCTTTAAGTTGAATAGAAAAAGGAATGCTGAGCGTGTCGCTTTCCTTATAAGAAACAATTTCAGAACTTTTCTCAAATCCTAAATCGATACTTTGCGCTTTAGATAGTAGACAAAGAAGAAAAAATAGCGGTAGTAAAATACTTTTTTGCGTTTTCATATTTAGATGGTAATTATGTTTTATCAAAATTAATTACCAGTCTCTAGTGAAAACATACCCAATATTAGGTAAATGTGTACTTCTTTTCTAGAGCATAACGTAGTAATTCGCCTTTACCTTTTAAGCCTAAAATACGGACCATGTTTTTTCTATGGGTGTCTACAGTATGTACGCCAATAAAGAGTTGTTCTGCAATTTCACGAGAGGTTTTACCTTGAGCAATTAAGCCTAGAATTTGAGTTTGACGTTTGGTTAGTACCCCTTTTTTTGAAGATTTAGCAGAAGCTTGTAAGGCATTAGTATCTATATTAGCATCATAATAGGTTTCGCCACGTTTTACAGCTTCTATAGCTGCTTTCACTTCTGTAAGCGATGAGTTTTTAAGTAAATAACCAGAAGCTCCAGCTGCAAGCATTTGCTCAACAGCATCGTTTTGATCGAACATCGTAAAGGCTAATACTTTTATTTCTGGGAACTCTTTTTTTATGTGTTGGGTTGCTGTAATACCATCCATTTTTGGCATTCTAATATCTGTAATAACAATATTAGGGCGTTTTAAACGTACAATGTCTAATAGCTCTTCTCCATTATTTGCAGTCCCTACAATAGAGAAGCCTTCTTCATATTCTAAAAGTAATTTAATACCATCTATTAACGATTGATGGTCTTCTGCAATGGCTAGTCGTATCATAATGGAATATCTATTATTATGGTAGTACCTTGGTTAATTTGCGATTCTATTTTAAGTTCGCCTTCTAAATGCTCTACACGTTTTTCAATACTATGTAAGCCCATACCATTGTTTCTAACCACTTTATTAGCATTAAACCCCTTGCCATTATCTTCTATCATAATGTTTAAACTATTTTCATGATTGGTTAAACTAATAGTTGCATGAGTAGCTTCGGCATGTTTTATAATATTGGTAGTAAGTTCTTGTATTATTCTAAAAATACTGAGCTCTAAACTGTTTTCTAATCGGCTTTCTAAACCAAAATCTGTAACTTCTATGTCAATGACATTAGCAGAAGACACATTATGCGCCATATTTTTAACCGCCTTTAATAATCCTTGTTTAGCAATAACTCCTGAGTTTTTTGCATGAGCTATAGAACGTATTTTATTATAAGCTTGGTCAAGAAGATTATTGGTTTTATTAAATAAATCTGGTGTTTGTTGCTCTTGTAGAGTGTTAAACTGTAACTTTATTGTAGCCATTAAACCGCCTAAATCGTCATGTAAATCGTTAGCAATACGTTGGCGCTCTTTTTCTTGACCTTCTATCATAGCGTTTATATTATTGATTTCTTGGTCTTTTAATAATGTGGCTACTTTTTGGTTTTTAATTTCTTGTTTTCTTTTGTTATTTTTTTGGATTAAGATGAAAAGTATAATGCCAAAAAGTAAAGAAATGCCTAGTCCAATTGCTATATTTCTATTAATGATTTTTTGTTTTTCTTCTTCTGATAAATCATATTTTTCTTTTATTTCTGCGATTTTTAAATTCTGACTAATATCGTTAATACTATCTTTTAATTCATTTGCTTTTTTTAGGTAAGTGGCTGCGTTTTCGTAATCCCCTGTTTTATAATATAAATCAGAAATATTATCATAAAATATAATTTTTGTTTTTATTTTATTATCTTTTAAGTCTATTGAATCGGCTTTTTTATAATATTTAAGAGCCTCTTTAAAATTAAAAATGGCTTTATATTGTTGCGCTTGATTATTGTAGTTTGCGGCGAGAGTGTTGTAGTCGTTACGATTTTTAATTAAGGGTACTGCTTTTTTGTAGTAATATAGTGATGAGTCTGGGTTTTTGATAATTGAGTAATATACAGTGCCAATGTTTGTGTATGCTTGCCCTACTTTCAAAGTGTCTTTTTTTGCTAAAGCTATGGGGATTGTTTTTTTAAAATATTTAAAAGCATTTTTATCATCGTTAATGTCTAAAAATGTAGCTCCTATATTATTATAAGTAGTGATGAGTGCGCTTGAATCATTATATTTAATAGCATCTTTCTCTAATTGATTTAGAAAATCATTTAGATTAATTTTAAGGTTATTTTGATGACTAAGAATTCTTATTAAAAGTAAATTACAGTCAAAAACATCACTTTTTTCATTTAAAGATTCAAATATTTTTTTTGAATCGATTACGCTCTCATAAGCATTATGTTGATTATCTATTTTCATTTGATAATCAGCAAAATAAAAAAGCCAAGTTGCTTTATCGTAATTGCTTACTGCTGAAGTGTCTATTTTTTTTAACTCCGCTCCAACTTTTTCATAATTTTTAGATTGAAAAGCATCTAATAAATTATTAAAGTTCTGATTTTGAGAAACGCAAAAACCAGTAACGAAAAACATTACTGGGAAAAAGCAATTTATGGTTATATTTCTTTTAATCATTAGGTTCCTACAACTATTGCTCCGTCTTTTGTTTTTGGTGTGCCCATTTGCATTGTACAATCTAAATCATTTTGTTCTTGGGGAACACTTAATAAATATTCTTTAAAGAAGAAAATGGTAACGCTATTTTTCTTGAAATCAAGTTTTCTTATAAGATTTGCATTATAATTTGCATCAATTTTAAAAGATATGTTACCATCTGGTATCCCAGTTTTATCGATATGAATTAAAAACCTATCACCCCAGTCAAAATTATTACTTTTACAATATGTTACATGTTTAATTGTATAACGATTACCATTCTTGTTATGACCACTAAATATCATATTTTGAATATTAGATTGTGAATCATATGTAACTTTGGATTCTATTTTTATAGTAGAGTCTTCAAAAAGTAAAAATCTATTTCTGCCTTGATTTTCACATAATAAGATTTCAATATTTTTATTGAACATTAATTTGTTTGCCATAATCTATGTTTTAAATTTTAATAAAATGTATTTTTACTTAGTGTAAATTGATTAGTTAAATAGGTTTTTTTTAAGTTTTCAGTAATCTCTATAAATACCTCTTGTTTTTCATGAAACCTCTTGTTAAAAATAAAATTAAGGTTGTTAGCTACAGATATAGATGTGTACTCAGATGAATTAATCGGTTTAGAATTACGTACAGCAAATAATAAACCTACCGCAGTCTTTTTAATTTCTCCTTCTCTTTCCGTAATTACTAAAGCTCCAGAATCTCCATCTTCAGAAAAATTTTTTATTAAAAGTTGATTTTTAAATATTCTCATATTGTTTTCAAATGCATCACAATATGTTTTTATTGTAGCGTTATTAGAGTGTATTTTAGACCTTTTATTTAAAAGATTGTTTATTCTATAGCTGCCATACCCTTTATGGAAAACCATATCACCAATTTTAGGTGTTCCAAGTGACCAAAGACTATTCTTATACTTACATTTTAATTTTTTTGACACTTCTGGAGTAAATTTAAGAAAAGCACTTTCAGAATATATGTTTAACTGTTGCCAAAAAGCTTCCCCAATTTTTTCTCCATTGTTAGAATAAACTGAAACACCTAAGTCTCTCTCTACAGTTAAAATATGCCAATTTGAAATTCCGAAAAGTGAATTAGGAAACTCATCCAATTCAAAAAAACCACCTAAAGTTCCTGTACATCCATTTAAAGTTTTAATAGGTTGCCTTCCATAGTCATAACTATACCAATCTTTCTCTTCTAGTAATATTTCTTCTTGTTTATTAGGATCGATATTAATGTCAATACCATCAAAAGTTACGAGTTCTGTTTGTACAGTGCTTCTCGTATTACTAAATAAATTTTTAAATTCTTTATCTGTTAAAATGTTTTGAGAAACATATTCTGAACCTTTACTATATATTGAAGGTATTGGAAGATATTCTGGGATAGAATTCTGAGGAAAATCATGGTTAAAAGCTCTTTCTTGAGTAATAAATTTATCTATATGTACATTCTCATAATTTGACATTATACCAATTTCTAGCCCATAACATTCATTGTCACAGCTTTTTTTTACAACGGCCACATAAAAAACATCGATGGATCTCATCAATAAATTTTCATAATATTCTAGAGCTTCAGTTGCATGAGCTTCAGTAGCGTATTTCCAAAGTGAACTCATTAATTAATTGTGTTAGAATAAAAAATAAATGCATAGGTTATAAAGTATTGGTGAAATCTCATATCAGACATAGTTATTGGTTAATAGCTCAAAATTCAACAAAAAAGCAAAGTAGAGACATACCCAATACTAGGTATATTTACTAAAATGTTGAAATTTCTGATAGAAAGTTAAGAAAAAACCTTGTTTAAAAACAAAAAGACTATTTAAAAATTAATTTTATAGCAACGATAAAACCAATAAAAGCTAAAAAAGCTAAAAGTACCCAAAGAACCCCTTTATAGTTTTGTTTGTGGAGTTTTAAATCTTTTCTATAAGTATAAGCAATGATTATAATAAAAGCAATAGCAAATAAAACGGCAAAAACTAATTGTCCTGTAGAAAACATATACTTATTTTTAGAATCTAAATCATGTGCTAAATTTTTAGCGCCACAAAAATAAGTATAATATGCCTAATGCCATAATTTTTGGAGCCACATCTGGAATAGGAAAACAATTAATACAGTACCTTGTAAAAGAGGGCTATACAATAGCTATTACAGGACGCAGACAAGAGTTGTTAGAGCAAATAAAAAAGGAACATCCTAATAGTATTTCAATATATAAGCATGATGTGCAAGACATAAATGCTTCGTTTGAGGTATTTAATACCATTGTTTCAAGGTTAAAAAACATAGATTTAGTAATACATAGCTCGGGAGTGGGTTACGAAAACCCAGAGCTTGAATGGGAAAAAGAACAAGATACTATACAAACTAATGTATTAGGAGCAACCAGAATTTACGATTTAGCCTTTAATTTATTTAAAACACAAGGCTATGGGCATTTAGCAGCCATATCATCAATAGCTTCTTTACGAGGTAATCGAGAATCACCAGCTTATTTTGCATCAAAAGCCTATCAAGTTAATTATTTAGAGTCTTTATATTTAAAAACCAAAGAAATAAAAGGAGGGAAGGTATATATTACAGACATTCGTCCAGGATTTGTAGATACTAAAATGGCATTGGGAGATGGTATTTTCTGGATGGCATCATTACCAAAAGCAACACGTCAAATCTATAAAGCCATTAAACGAAAAAAACGACGTGTTTATATTTCTAAACGTTGGATCTTAATAGCATGGGTTTTAAAAATCGTCCCGTCTTGGTTAATTAAAAAAGTAATGTAAATTTGGGGTTTAGAGAATATTAAGAAGACTAACCTTATAAAATATGAGATTCCCGTTTTTACGGGAAATATATTATGAAAAATAAAATAGAAGCAGTAAAAGCATTTCATACCGCCTTTAAAATTGGCCATAGAGAAACACCAAAAGCAGATTTAGGGAGCGATAAAAACACGCTACGTTTTAACTTAATGAAAGAAGAAAACGAAGAGTATTATGAAGCAGCCAATAATAACGATTTAGTAGAAGTTGCAGATGCCTTAGGAGATATGTTATATATATTGTGTGGTACTATTATAGAACACGGCATGCAACATAAAATAGAAGAAGTATTTAACGAAATACAACGCAGTAATATGAGTAAATTGGGAGACGATGGCGAGCCTATTTACAGAGACGATGGCAAAGTGTTAAAAGGCCCTAATTACTTTAAACCCAATATTGCAGGAATTTTAGAAGAGTAACAAAAACAAAAAAGCAACCAATTAGGTTGCTTTTTTAATATATGTATATTTGCTAACTGCTAACTGCTAACTGCTAACTGCTATGCTAACTTATACTTTGTATCTCCATCCATGAGGATCTTCGGCAGTATTATACTGTATAGCGTTTAATTTTGATTTAAACATAGAAGCATAAGTGCCTTCTAATTTAGGTAACTCATGTTTAAAATCTTGATGCTTAAACCCTAAAATAGGATTGATAACAGCAGCAGTACCAGAACCAAAAATTTCTTTTAAACTCCCATTTTTAGCAGCCTCTTTAAGCTCACTAACTTTAATAGGTCTAACCTCTACAGGAATTCCGTTGTCTTTAGCCAATTGTATAACACTTTTACGAGTAATACCATCTAAAATTCTATCACTAGTAGGAGCCGTAACTAAGGTGTCATTAATTCTAAAAAACACATTCATCGTACCAGCTTCTTCTAAATACTCATGCGTACTAGAGTCGGTCCAAATAATTTGTTGGTAACCTTCATCATTTGCCAATGCAGTTGGGTAAAACTGAGCCGCATAATTACCAGCAGCTTTAGCATAACCAACACCACCACTAGAAGCACGACTAAATTTTTCAGCAATTTTAACACGAACCTCACCTGCATAATACGATTGCGCTGGAGATAGTATAATCATAAACTTATACTCAGCCGCAGGCGATGCAGAAATAGCAGGTTCTGTAGCAATAACAAAAGGTCTAATATACATAGAGCTTCCTTCTGTGTTTTTAATCCATTGGTCGTCTAACTTTAATAAAGAAGTTAAACCATCAAAAAAGAGGTCTTTAGGAAAAGCAGGCATAGCTAACCTAGAAGACGATATGTTAATACGCTCTAAATTATCTTCAGGTCTAAATAACCAAACATCATTTTGTTGGTCTTTATACGCTTTCATACCTTCAAAAACAGCTTGTCCGTAATGGAATACTCTAGCCGAAGGATCTATAGATAAGGGACCATAAGGCATGATTTTTGGCGTTTGCCATTCACCATTTTTATACTCGCATGAAAACATGTGGTCGGTAAAAACCTTTCCGAAATTTAAATTGTTAAAATCTACGCTGTTAATTTTAGAGTTTTCAGCTTTTACAATGTCTATTTTAGTATCCATTTGATTAGTTTCTTTTTCAGGGTGCAAAAGTACAGAATTAAGACCGATTAAATGCTAAATTAAGCTTAAAATACTATCTTTGTTTATATAATTCACCAACTAATAAAAAATAAAACAATGAAAAAATACGTCGTATTACTTGTAATAATTATTGGACTATTATCATGTAAGAATGAAGAGAAGAAAGAAGAAGTAAAAGCAAAAGCAGAAATAGAGACTGTAAAAAATGTAGAGTACAAATCTTTTGGAAAAGAAATTATAGCAGATGATGCAGTTGCAGCAAAATCAATGATACAACATTATGAAGGATTAAAAGTAGGAGACAGTTTAGATACTAAAATGGTAGCGAAAGTAGAGGAAGTATGTAAAAAGAAAGGCTGCTGGATGAAATTAAACTTAGATAATGGAGAGCAAGTAATGGTTAAGTTTAAAGATTATGGATTTTTCATGCCAAAAGATATAGCAGGAAAAGAAGTTATAGTTAATGGAAAAGCCTTTGTAGAAGAAGTATCGGTAGATGAGCAACGCCACTATGCAGAAGATGGAGGAGAAAGTAAAGAAGCTATAGCAGCCATTACAGAGCCAAAACGTACGTATTCTTTTGAGGCCGATGGAGTGCTATTAAAACAATAGTTTGAAACGCGAAATAATAACAACGCAGGATGGCTCTAAAACCATTCAAATTACAGAATGGAATGAGCAATACCATTCCAAACATGGTGCAATACAAGAAGCCAATTATGTCTATTTAAGTAAAGGACTTCAGTATTATGTTGAAGAAACAAAACAAGAAAGCATTCAAAATGTATCAATCTTAGAAATAGGATTTGGTACAGGATTGAATGCTTTTTTAACATTGTTACAAGCAAAAGCTTTAAATATAAATGTAACATACGTTGGTGTCGAGGCTTACCCTATTGCTCCAGAAGAATTGGAAGCATTAAACTATATAGAAGCCTTACAAGCACAAGCACATACCGAAACATTTAAAACACTACATTCTTGTGATTGGGGAACAGAACATCAAATCTCAAAACAGTTTAAGTTAAAAAAGGAGCAAAAATTGTTTTCTGAAATAACACATATAAACAGTTTTGATATTATTTATTACGATGCCTTTGGACCAAGAGTACAACCAGACTTATGGACAGAGCAAATTTTTGAAATAATGTATAAAGCATTAAAATCTAAAGGCGTTTTGGTAACTTATTGTGCACAAGGCAATGCTCGAAGAGCTATGATTAGTGTTGGGTTTACAGTAGAAAAATTACAAGGGCCACCAGGAAAACGACACATGCTTCGTGCAGTAAAACAGTAATAATGTTAAAGCTTACTTAAACCACTTGAGAAGCGGTTTACTATTTTGTAAATTTAAATAAAAAAGAAATGCGTGTTTTAATAACAGGAGCAACAGGTTTAATAGGAAAGGAGATTGTAGAAAAATGCCACAATAAAGGTATTGCAGTTAACTATTTAACAACCAATAAAAGTAAAATCTCTAAAAAAGAGAATTATAAAGGATTTTATTGGAATATAGAAACAAATACTATTGATGTAGACTGTATAAAGGATGTAGATGTTATTATCCATTTGGTAGGAGCCAGTATTTCTAAACGTTGGACAGACAAACAGCGGAAAGCCATTTTAGATAGTAGAATAAAAACAACAGCACTATTACACAATACACTTAAAAATAACGAACACAGTATTTCGCACATAATATCTGCAAGTGCTATAGGGTATTACCCAGACTCTTTAACAAAGTATTATACAGAACAAGATAAAGACGTAAATACTTCTTTTTTAGGAGAAATAGTACAAAAATGGGAAGCAGCGGTAGATGATTTTAAAACGTTAAATATTGCAATTGCTAAAATACGAATAGGTATTGTATTTTCTAGTAAAGGAGGAGCATTTCCTCAGTTATCTAAGCCTATAAAATATGGTGTTGGAGCAGCTATGGGAACAGGAAAACAATGGATGTCTTGGATACATATAGCAGATTTAGCCAACATATTCATGCATGTTTTAGAGCATAAATTAGAAGGCGTGTATAATGCAGTAGCACCTAACCCTTCAACCAATATGGAAGTAACCAAAGCTATAGCAAAACAAGTAAAACGCCCATTGTTGCTTCCAAACATACCAAGATTTATAATGGCATTAGTGTTGGGAGATATGCATGCTATTTTATTTCAAAGTCAAAGAGTAAGTTCTCAAAAAATTGAAGAGAATGGCTTTAATTTTAAATATTATACATTAAATACCGCTTTAAGCGAGTTGCTCTAGTAAAGTAAAAGAAGTACTTAAATAAAAACGCCATATTTAATTATAAATATGGCGTTTTAAATTGTAGTGAAAATGCAATTAAGCTTTCTTAGCCTTAACAGATATTTTAATTTCTATATCATCCTTAATCATATAATCTCCAAGCTCTGCAGGATCCATAAACTTACCAGAGTTATGTTTTATATCCCATTCTGTTCTATCTATAGTAAAAGTATCACTAGTAATAGAAAGGTCATCACCCATAACAGCTACCTTAGCATTAAAAGTTACATTCTTTTTAATTCCTTTTAAAGTTAAATTACCACTTATTTTATTACCAACAACAGATGTTATTTCAAAAGTAGCATTAGGGAACGCTTCAGCATTAAAAAAATCAGGGCTTAATAAATGCTTAACTAATTTAGCATTACCTTCATTTTCGGTAGGAATATCTGTGTTTTTTAGAGTATTTATATCAAAAATAAAAGTACCACCCACTAATGTTTCTCCCTTTAATTTCGCTTTTCCTTTAGAAACGTTAATTGTTCCCTCATGTCCACCTACAACTTTATTTGCTTTCCATGAAATCATAGATTCTTCAGGAATTGCATTGTAGCTAGATTCGCTAACCACTACTTTTACTTCTTTAGCTTCCTGTGTTTCTGCTTTTTTTACATCGTCCTTACATCCATTTGCAGCAATAGTTATAGCAACTAAAACAAGACTATTTAATACGCATTTTTTCATGTTATATTTATATTTAGGTTAAGAATTTCAAAAATAAAGAATTTCAATAATTAAATAGGGGTAAAAAAACTTTAAAAATTATGTGTGACATTTTGACATTTTTATAATATTGGCAGTACTTTTGCCAACATTTAAATGTATTTAAAATTATAAGATACAAAATGAGCAAAGCAAAAGATAATAAGGAAAACATAGTAGAAGAACAAGTTGACGCTACACAAACAGAAACAACAGAAGCTACAGAAACAGTAGAAATGACCGCCGAAGAAAAGCTAAAAGAAGAATTAGGACAGGAAAAAGATAAGTTTTTACGGTTATTTGCTGAGTTTGAAAACTATAAGAAAAGAACGTCTAAAGAACGTGTAGAATTATTTCAAACGGCAAGTAAAGATGTCATGGTGTCTTTATTACCCATTTTAGATGATTTTGACAGAGCATATTCTGAGATTTCTAAAACTAAAGAAAAAGAACTTTTAAAAGGTGTTGAATTAATAAGTCAAAAACTTAAAACAACATTAACTCAAAAAGGACTTTCGGAAATGGAAGTAAAAGCAGGAGATGTTTTTGATGCAGATTTTCATCAAGCTGTAACCCAAATCCCTGCACCAAGCGAGGACTTAAAAGGTAAAATTGTAGATGTTATAGAAAAAGGATACAAATTAGGAGAAACGGTAATACGTTTCCCAAAAGTAGTTACAGGTCAATAAGGCAGACAAGATGGCAAAGAAAGATTTTTACGAAATATTGGGGCTAAGCAAGAATGCTACAGCGGCAGAAATAAAGAAAGCTTACCGAAAAAAAGCAATAGAATTTCATCCAGATAAAAACCCAGATGATAAAAGTGCAGAAGGTAAGTTTAAAGAAGCTGCAGAAGCTTATGAAGTATTGAGGGATCCAGATAAAAAAGCACGATACGACCAATTTGGACACCAAGCTTTTGAGAATGGAGGCGGTGGTTTCGGCGGAGGCGGAATGAATATGGATGACATATTTAGCCAATTCGGTGATATTTTTGGAGGCGGCTTTGGAGGCTTCGGCGGAGGAAGCCGAGGTGGCGGAGTTAGAAGAGTAAAAGGAAGTAACCTACGTATTCGTGTAAAATTAACATTAGAAGAAATTGCTAATGGTATAGAGAAAAAAATAAAAGTAAAACGTAAAGTTCAAGCCGAAGGTACAACTTACAGAACATGTTCTAGTTGTAATGGTTCTGGGCAAGTAACACGAGTTACTAATACTATTTTAGGAAGAATGCAAACAGCAACCACTTGTACAACATGCGGTGGAGCTGGGCAAACTATAGATAAAAAAACATCTAACGCAGATGCGCAAGGATTTATAACTAAAGAAGAAACCATTGCAGTAAAAATACCGGCAGGAGTAGTAGATGGTATGCAACTTAAAGTCTCTGGTAAAGGAAACGAAGCACCAGGAAATGGTGTCTCTGGAGATTTATTAGTAGCAATAGAAGAAGAAGCACACCCAACATTACAAAGAGAAGGCGATAATTTACATTACGATTTATATGTAAGCATATCTGATGCCGTTTTAGGAGGCTCTAAAGAAATTGATACCGTTACAGGAAAAGTACGTATTAAAATAGAAGCAGGGATGCAGTCTGGTAAAATATTACGCTTACGCGGAAAAGGAATTCCAAGTATTAATGGTTACGGAAAAGGAGACCTATTAGTCCATGTTAATGTTTGGACACCAAAAACCTTAAGTAAATCTCAAAAAGAATTTTTTGAGAGCATGAGAGAAGATGAACATTTTGCGCCAAAACCAGAACGTTCAGATAAATCATTTTTTGAAAAAGTAAAAGACATGTTTTCATAGAAAACACTCTAATAAAGACCAAAATCCCGCTTTTTAGCGGGATTTTTTGCAATAAATAGAAGTTATTTAGGGTCATTTTATGATTGTCTCATAAAAAAGAGTATATTTGATTTATCGCTAATGAAAGTTAGCGGTAATTTTTCTTTTTCATAGCAATTTTTTCCCATCCTTAGTTTACTAAGGGTGGGTTTTGTTTTTTTATCTATTGTTAAAATAAATGCAAAGAGAGAAAGTTCTACACATTACATTTTTTATATTTACACGATTTTCACTATTATATTACTTTACCTAAAATTACTTAAGGTAAAAGAAAATAATTCTAATAATAAACTATGAGCAATCTGTTAGAAACACATTTGGTTTCTAAAAAATTCGGAGATTTTACAGCACTAAATAATGCGTCTATAACTGTGCCAGAAGGTAGTGTTTTTGGACTCTTAGGGCCCAATGGAGCTGGTAAAACAACACTAATACGTATAATAAATCAAATTACAATGCCAGATACAGGGCATGTATTATTAGATGGGAAACCATTGCAACCTCACCATGTAAAAGATATAGGATATTTACCAGAAGAAAGAGGATTGTATAAATCAATGAAAGTAGGAGAGCAAGCCTTGTATTTAGCGCAATTAAAAGGCATGCAAAAGGCAGAAGCAAAAAGACGATTATTACAATGGTTTGAGCGTTTGGAAATAGGAGACTGGTGGAATAAAAAAATACAAGAACTCTCTAAAGGAATGGCTCAAAAAATACAATTTGTAGTTACTGTATTACATGAACCTAAACTACTTATTTTCGATGAACCATTTTCAGGATTCGATCCTATTAACGCCAATATTATTAAAGATGAAATATTAAGATTAAAAAATGAAGGTGCTACAGTTATTTTTTCTACACACAGAATGGAATCTGTTGAGGAGTTATGCGATCATATAGCATTAATACATAAGTCTAATAAAATCTTAGAAGGAAAATTAACAGATATAAAAAAACAATATAAAACTAATACTTACGAGGTAGGACTTAATACAAATAATCATCAAGTAGTAGAGCAAGCTTTATCTGAAAAATTTATAGTTTCTCCTGCAGATTTTAGAACCATAGGAGACGAACTAAAATTAAATATAAAACTATCAGAAACAGAATCGGCTAACGATTTATTGCAATATTTAACAACACAAGGGCAAGTATCTCATTTTGTAGAATTAATACCAAGTGTAAACGATATTTTTATTCAAACAATAAAGGATAATTAAAGACTATGAATCATTTACCACTTATTATAAAACGAGAATATTTAACAAAAGTTAAAAATAAATCGTTTGTTATTATGACATTTTTAAGCCCGTTAATTATGATAGGGCTTGTACTTTTAGTTAGTTATTTGTTTCAATTAAATAATAATAAAGTTAGAACCATTTCAATTTTAGATGAGTCAGGACAAGTTAAAGCATTTTTTAAGGACAGTAAAAAAACAAAATATCATATATTAGATGATAATATTACTTTAGAAAATGCTAAAAAAATCTCATCAGAAAGCGAGTATTACGGTTTATTGCATGTCGATAATTTTTCAAATTTAGATAGTCTTTCTCAGCATATAAGTTTTTATTCAGAAGACTCACCATCATTAACCTTAATGTTCGATTTAGAGTCTAAAATAGAAAAAGAACTTACCAATATTAAAATGCGTAATCAAGGCATAGATATTAATAAAATAGAGAATTCTAAAATAAGTATAAATATAAACCAAGAAAGTTTTAGTGGAGAAAAAACATCAAAAATAGATGGTTATACTAAAATAGCGTTTGGTGTTGCAACAGGTTATTTACTTTTTATGTTTATAATTATTTACGGGAACATGATTATGCGGTCTGTAATAGAAGAAAAAACAAGTAGAATAATTGAAGTTATTATTTCCTCTGTAAAACCAGTACAATTAATGCTAGGAAAAATAATAGGAACCTCTTTAGCCGGAATTACTCAGTTTACTATCTGGATTATTGTAGGAGGTGTTTTAATAATAGTGCTTCCCTTAATACTAGGTATAGATATGTCGCAGATGCAATCGCCTCAACAGCAATTAATGCAACAAGCCATTACAAACCCCAATAGCGGTTTAGAAATGCAAAATATATTATTAGCTATAAGAAGTTTACCTTTAGCAAATTTGGCATTAGCTTTTATATTATTCTTTGTAAGTGGTTACTTATTATATAGCTCATTGTATGCAGCCATTGGTGCGGCAGTAGATAACGAAACAGATACACAGCAATTTATACTGCCAATAATAATGCCTTTAGTAATAGCAGTATATGTAGGTGGTTTTACAGTAATAGAAGACCCGCACGGTACAGTATCTACTATATTTTCTTTTATACCATTTACATCACCAGTAGTTATGTTAATGCGTATTCCGTTTGGAGTTCCAATTTGGCAACAAGTAGTATCTTTAGTAATACTAATAGGTACATTTACATTTACAGTATGGCTGGCAGCAAAAATATATAGAGTAGGTATTTTAATGTATGGTAAAAAGCCGAGTTATAAGGAATTAATAAAATGGATTAAATATTAATAAAATTAGGCAATGTTAGAGAAAATAAAATCGTTTTTAGCTTACAGTTTTGAGCCAACTAAAGATATTAAAATAACAATTTCTGCTATATTAATACTATTAACAACACTAGTAATAACGCATTTTATATTACGATTTATTAGGCAAATAGCCAGTAGAAAACTTAATGAATACGATAGAAATCGCTTTAAAACAGTATTTACTTTCGTAAAATATATTATCTTTTCTATTGTAATAATAGGTACTCTAGATGCATCAGGAGTAGAAGTTACTACACTGTTAGCAGCATCCACAGCTTTTTTTGTAGCTCTAGGGCTAGGAATGCAAAAACTAGTACAAGATGTCATTTCAGGAATTTTTATTTTAGTAGATAGAACGATTACTGTTAACGACATTATAGAAGTGAGTGGTAAAGTAGGAAAAGTAACTAAAATTAGCCTTATAACCACCAAAGCCATTACTAACGATAATAAAATATTAATTATCCCTAATCATAAATTTTTAAATGAAGTAGTTTATAATTGGACTCAAAATAGCGATATAACACGAGAGTATGTAGATATAGGTGTTGCTTATGGCACAGATATTGAATTACTAAAGACGTTATTATTAAATATTGCAGACGAAGATAATCGTATTTTAAAAGAGCCTACTCCTGGGTTATTATTTTTAGAATTTGGAGATAACGCATTACAGTTTAGATTGCATTTTCATGTACAAGATAGTTTTGCAGTACCATTATTAAAAAGTGATTTAAGATATAAAATATATAACGAGTTTAAAGACAATGCTATTAATATTCCGTTTCCGCAACGTGATATTCATATAATATCTAACCCAGAAAAGTAATCTATGAAAGAAAATACCAAAAGAGTTTTTAAAATAAGTGCTTTAGTTGTATGCTGCCTTATAATGAATACAATACAAGCACAATTAACCGATTTGGCTAGATTAGAGTATTCTTTTATTCCCAAAAGCAATTCTGAAGATGAGTATACTAGATTTAGAGGAAGTTTTAATATTCCGCTACAAACTTCCGAAGATTGCTATTTTATAGTAGGAGCAGAATATAATCGTATTATCTTAGAGTTAGAAGATCAATACCCCTTTTCTACATCGGCATTAAGGCGCGTACATGTAGCAGACTTAAATTTGGCTTATACATTTAAAACAAGCGAAAATTGGAGATTAGGGCTTCGTTTTTCGCCACGTATAGCCTCTACATTAACAGGAAGCTTAAGTATGGACGATGTATTCTTTAATGGAGGTGTTTTTGCTATTAACGATAAAAGAAAAGATACAACACTTAAAAGACCATACCGTTTAATTTTAGGATTAACATATAATAGTACAACAGGACTTCCTTTTCCTTTACCCTTTATAAGTTATTTTAGGCAAGTAAATGAGAAATGGTCATTTAACTTAGGAATCCCAAAAATAAATCTAAAATATTACGTTAACGAGAAGAATAGCATACAAAGTTTCTTCTCTATAGATGGCTATTATGCGCACATACAAGATAGAATTACTATAAACGGTAAAGAAGCGCAACATGTTTCTTTATCTGCAATTGTTGGAGGATTAGGTTATGAATATGCCTTTACAAAACATTTAGTAGCATACGCATACACAGGTTATACTTTAAGGTTAACAAATATAATACGAGATAATAATCGCGATAAATTATTTAACTTAGACAATGTGAATGCGTTTTATTTAAGAACAGGACTAAAATTTAAAATATAATGTCAAAAATATTAGTAATAGAAGATGAAGCTGCGATAAGAAGAGTATTAGTAAAAATACTTTCTGAAGAGAGCGATAAATACCAAGTAGACCAAGCAGAAGACGGTTTAGCAGGAATAGATAAAATAAAGAAAGAAGATTTCGATTTAATACTATGCGATATTAAAATGCCAAAAATGGATGGTGTTGAAGTATTAGAAGCAGTAAAGAAGATAAAACCAGAAATTCCAATTGTAATGATTTCTGGACACGGAGACTTGGATACAGCCGTAAATACCATGAGGTTAGGGGCTTTCGATTATATATCTAAACCGCCAGATTTAAACCGATTATTAAATACGGTACGCAATGCTTTAGATAGAAAAGAGCTAGTAGTAGAAAATAAAAAATTAAAGAAAAAGGTTAGCAAAAAGTATGAAATGATTGGAGAAAGCGATGCCATTTCTCAAATTAAAGATATTATAGATAAAGTCGCGCCAACAGATGCAAGAGTATTAATTACTGGCCCAAATGGAACAGGTAAAGAGTTAGTAGCACATTGGTTGCATGAAAAAAGCGACCGCTCTAAAGGCACAATGATAGAAGTAAACTGTGCCGCAATACCTAGCGAATTAATAGAAAGTGAGTTGTTTGGGCACGTAAAAGGAGCATTCACCAGTGCGGCAAAAGACAGAGCAGGAAAATTTGAAGCAGCAAATGGCGGTACCATTTTTTTAGATGAAATTGGAGATATGAGTCTATCTGCACAAGCTAAAGTATTAAGAGCCTTACAAGAAAGCAGAATTCAGCGTGTAGGAAGCGATAAAGATATAAAAGTAGATGTACGTGTTATAGCGGCAACAAACAAAGACTTAAAAAAAGAAATAGCCGATGGTAAATTTAGAGAAGATCTATACCACAGACTAGCAGTTATATTAGTAAAAGTACCAGCGCTTAACGATAGAAGAGAAGATATACCATTATTAGTAAAACATTTTTCTAAAAAAATAGCAGGAGAACAAGGTACAATACAAAAATCATTTTCAGATAAAGCCATTAAGTTATTACAAGAATATGATTGGACAGGAAATATTAGAGAACTTCGTAACGTAATAGAACGTTTAATTATTTTAGGGGGCAATGAAGTAAGCGAGCAAGATGTAAAACTATTTGCATCTAAATAACAATAAAAACCAGCTACATAGCTGGTTTTTTTTATGAATTTATTTAGCTAAATATCGTTTTGTAAATTAAGATTATTATTGTGTAATACAGAACTATAATACATAAAAAATGAATTTGTATATTTAGCATTATAACAAAACAATAATGAAAGAAATAGAAATAAAAGACTTTAAAATAACCTCTAAGATTACTATTGCTAAACAAGCTACCAAATATAATCTTGACGTTGAAGAAGAAGATGTAGAAAAAGAATTAAAGCGTGTACGAAAAAAGCTAGGAAAACTACAAGATACCATGTATGCACACGGTAAATACGCAGTTTTAGTATGCTTACAAGGTATGGATACCTCTGGAAAAGATAGTTTAATAAGAGAAGTATTTAAAGATTTTAATGCAAGAGGAGTAGAAGTACAAAGCTTTAAAGTACCAACAGAATTAGAGCTAAAACACGATTACCTATGGCGTCACTATTTAAAACTACCCGCAAGAGGTAAATTTGGTGTACATAACCGTACCCATTATGAAAACGTGTTAGTGACAAGAGTGCATCCATATTATATTCTTGGAGAAAATATACCAACAGTAACATCGGTAGATGATGTAAATGACACCTTTTGGGATAAGCGATTCGAACAAATAAATAATTTTGAAAAACATATAGCAGACAACGGCACTATTATATTTAAGTTCTTCATGAACCTATCAAAAGAAGAACAAAAAAACAGATTATTACGACGCCTAGAAAAGAAAGAAAAGAACTGGAAATTTTCAGCAGGAGATTTAAAAGAACGAAAACTATGGGATAAATATCAAGATTGTTACGAAGATGCTATAAATAGAACCTCTAAAGCACATGCACCATGGTATAACATTCCAGCAGACGATAAGCCAACCGCTCGTTACATAGTAGCAAAAATACTGTACGATACCTTAAAAGAATATGCAGATATAAAAGAGCCTGAGTTGGACGACGAAACAAAAGCTAATTTAGAGTTGTATAAACAAGAATTAAATAATGAGTAATGTTTCATAATTACTAAAATAATTATCCGTAAAAACATCAAAATATAACGTAATGAAAAAACTAATACTACTAGGAACATTGTTGTGTTCATTTGCTATCCATTCGCAAACAGACGAAGAAGTAGTAAAAAAAATATATAAAACATCATTAACCAATGGTAAAAGTTACGAGTGGTTAGATCATTTGTCTAATAAAATAGGAGGCAGACTGTCTGGATCATTAAATGCAGAACGTGCTGTAAAATGGGGGAAAGCAGAATTAGAAAAATTAGGTTTAGATAGAGTATGGTTACAACCCGTAATGGTTCCTAAATGGGTAAGAGGAGCAAAAGAATATGCTTATTTCGAAACAGCTTCTGGCCAAACAACAACAGTTAATATATGTGCATTGGGAGGTTCAATCGCAACAAAACCATTAGGAGTAAAAGCAAGTATAGTAGAAGTTCAAAACTTTGAAGAACTTAAAGCATTAGGAAGAAAAAATATAGAAGGTAAAATAGTGTTCTTTAACAGGCCAATGCAGGAAGATTTAATAGAAACCTTTAATGCTTATGGAGGATGTGTAAACCAACGTTATGCAGGAGCAATGGAAGCAGGTAAATATGGTGCAGCTGGTGTAATAGTACGTTCTATGAATTTACGACTAGACGATTTTCCACATACAGGAAGCATGAGCTATGGAGATTTACCAAATAATCAACGTATACCATCGGCAGCCATAAGTACCAATGATGCAGAAAAACTATCTAGTATGATAAAACTAGACAAAGACCTTAAATTCTACTTCAAACAAAACTGTAAACAATTAGACGATGTACTCTCATATAATGTTGTGGGAGAAATTACAGGAAGTGAATTTCCAAAAGAGTACATGGTTGTTGGAGGGCATTTAGACTCATGGGATTTAGGAGATGGCTCACACGATGATGGAGCAGGAGTAGTACAGTCTATGGATGTATTACGCTTATTAAAAGAATCTGGAATAAAACCAAAACGAAGTATTCGCGTTGTGTTATTTATGAATGAAGAAAATGGATTACGAGGCGGAAATAAATATGCAGAAGAAGCTAAAAAAAATAACGAAAAGCATGTTTTCGCATTAGAAAGTGATGCAGGAGGGTTTACACCAAGAGGCTTTAGTTTCGATTGTAGTGATGCTAATTTTAACCAAGTATTAAGCTGGAAACCATTATTTAAACCCTATTTAATACATTACTTCGAAAAAGGAGGAAGCGGAGCAGATGTTGGCCCATTAAAAAGCGATAGTAATGTTTTGGCAGGATTACGCCCAGATTCGCAACGCTATTTCGATCATCATCATGCTAGTAATGATACGTTTGATGCGGTAAATAAACGAGAGTTAGAATTAGGAGCAGCAACCATGACAGCACTAGTATATTTATTCGATAAGTATGGGGCAAACCCAATGCCAGTTGATAAAAAAATTAAGGATTAATATCTCTAAAATATAAAAAAATCTATAAGGCTTCTCATTGATATGGGAAGCCTTTTTTATAAACATAAGTTTTAACGAATAAATTAGATGTATCTTTGGCTTTTAATAAAAAATGACACTAAACACATAGATTGTCATTTACCAAACAATTTATATGTCATTTAAAGCATTAGGTTTATCTGAAGCCATACTAAAAGCAATTAGTAAAAAAGGATACGATACGCCATCCCCAATACAAGCAAAAGCCATTCCACCAGTTTTAGAAGGAAAAGATGTATTAGCATCTGCCCAAACAGGAACAGGAAAAACAGCAGGTTTTACTTTACCATTATTGCACCTTTTATCTCAAGGGCAGACCTTAAGAAAACGACCAGTAAGAGCATTAATTTTAACACCAACGCGAGAATTAGCAGCGCAAGTATATGCTAATGTAAAAGAATATAGTGAATTTTTAGAGTTACGTTCTGCTGTTATTTTTGGAGGAGTTAACCAGAAACCACAAATAGCAAATTTACGCAATGGTGTAGACGTTTTAGTGGCTACTCCAGGTCGTTTACTCGATTTACATGGACAAGGTGTGTTATCTTTATCTAAGGTAGAAATATTTGTTTTGGACGAAGCCGATCGTATGTTAGATATGGGGTTTTTAAGAGACATAGAACGGGTTATAAAACTAATGCCAGAACGTAGACAAAATTTAATGTTCTCTGCAACGTTTTCAAAAGACATAAAAAAGTTAGCACATGGTATTTTACAGCACCCAGTACAAGTAGAAGCCCAACCAGAAAACTCTACAGTAGATGCTATAAACCAAAAAGTGTACAGAGTAGCAAAAGGTAAAAAAACAGGACTGGCAATTAAACTAATTTCTGAAGGAGACTGGAAACAAGTACTTGTATTTACAAGAACAAAACACGGTGCCAATAAATTATGCAAAAAAATGATAAGTGCTGGTATAACAGCAGCTGCTATACATGGTAATAAAAGTCAAGGCGCAAGAACAAAAGCTTTAGCTGGTTTTAAAAATGGAAGCGTTCGTGTTTTAGTTGCTACAGATATTGCAGCAAGAGGCTTAGATATTCCGTTATTACCACATGTAATTAATTTTGAGATTCCTAATATCTCTGAAGATTATGTACACCGTATTGGTAGAACAGGACGAGCAGGAGCTAAAGGAGAAGCTATATCTTTAGTGAGCGCAGATGAAACATCGTATTTAAAAGCCATTCAAAAATTAGTGGGAATAAAAATTCCAGCAGAAGTTATTGAAGGTTTTGAGCCAGATCCTAATGCTTCAACAGAACCTATTAAACAAGGACAAGGAAGGCAAAAGCAACAACGACGTTCTAAACCTAAACAGTCTAATGCAGAAGGCTCAAATAGAACGAGTAGAACTAAGAATAATAGGTCTAGAAAACCAAGACGCAATAATAGAAGAACTAAAAATAACAAAGACTAGAGTGACACCAATATTAAAGGAAAAAATAATTGCAGTTTGTAATAAAAAAATAGCACAGAAAGGTCATAATGTAGGCGTGTCATTTTATGCCTTTTTCTCTAATAAAAATGATAATCCAGAACTTTTAATGGAAGCAGCTACATGGTGGATTATGACCCACAAATTAGATCATTTTGAAAAGGCTATAAAAATAAAACAATTAGTAAGCTAATTATGGAAACGCAGCCTAATAATCTTTTACATGGTATAAAGCTAGCGCAAATAGTAACAGAATTGCAGGAGCATTATGGATGGGAATATCTAGGATACACCATAAATATAAGATGCTTTACACATGACCCATCTGTAAAGTCAAGTTTAAAGTTTTTGCGACGGACACCATGGGCTAGAACAAAAGTGGAAAATTTGTATTTAAAGATGCTAAAAAATAAAAACAGAGACTAGAAGGTTTTATTTAGAAAGTTCATCTAGGCGTGCTTTCTCTTTTTTAGACAAACTATTAATACCTTTTTTATTTATTTTCTCTAACAATTTATTTAGCTCTTTTTCGTTTTTTACACGCTTTTCATTGTATTTGTCATCTATAGTTAAATGTTTCTTTTTAGGAGAAACAGGTGTTTTTTTTGTTAAAAAATAAACAAAAACAGCAATGAGTAGTATAACAAGTATAATAGCCATATTCTAATTAATTTTTTTCTATTTTCTACCTACAATTATAGTTGATAATCCAGCTTTATTTAAAATAACTTTATCTATTATTTTAAAGATAGGGACTAAAATGTTGTATAATTTCATTTGATTTCCTGGTATTGTCTCTCGTTTTAACAAGTTACCAGTTACATACCAGCCAAAAATCCCCATAAAGTTAAAGTACTGCTTATGTATAACTTTAAAGTTGGTTTTAGAAAAAACACGAGATAATGTAGATTTCGTATATCTACGATAATGCCCTAATTCTTTATCGAAGGTATTGAAAAGTTTTTTATAAGAAGGTACTAAAATTATGACTTGTCCATTTTGTTTTAATAGCTTATAACAATTATTTAAAGCCAAGGTGTCATCATAAATATGTTCTACAACATTTAATGCAAAAACAGTGTCGTATTGATTAAAGTAGTTGTTAAATTTAGTATCGAAATCTGGATCTGTTAAGTTAATTATTTCAGTCCCTAAAAAACAAGGGCTATGTTTAAATTTTGTTTCTAATTTAGAGCAGTAGCCCTCTCTTATATCTGTAAGTAATATTTCGAATTTATCTTTAATAAAAAAGTGAGAGATATTACCTAAACCACTGCCAATTTCTAAAACTTTACCCTTACAGAATGGTTTAATAGTTTCATACATCCATTTATTAAACTTGTCAGCATCAGCAATTACGTTTAATGTGCTTTCTCCTATAACATCATTCTCTTCAAATTTTATTTGAGTAGGCATTAGGCAAAGAGATTATATTTTAAAATACAATAAATGGCTCTAAAACCATCTTTCCATCCTATTTTTTTTCCTTCTTTATATGTTCTTCCATAATATGAAATACCAACTTCATAAATCCGGATATCTTTTATTTTCGAGATTTTTGCAGTAACCTCTGGTTCAAACCCAAATCGATTTTCCTTTAAAGTCAAACTTTTAATATGTTCTGCTTTAAAAAGTTTATAACAAGTTTCCATATCTGTAAGGTTAATTCCTGTAAGAATATTAGAGAGTGTTGTTAAAAATTTATTCCCAATAGTATGCATAAAAAAGAGAACGCGATGCGGGTTTGCTCCTACAAAACGAGAACCATATACAACATCTGCAAACCCTCTTTCTATAGGCTTTAAAAGTAAATTATATTCTTCAGGATCATACTCTAAATCGGCATCTTGTATAACAATATAATCGCCAGAAGCTTTAGCTATCCCTGTATGTAAAGCTGCTCCTTTTCCTTTGTTTTTTTCATGATTATACAACGATATGGGCATGTTAGGGTGCGCTGTTTGGTATTTTAAAATAGCTGCCTTTGTATTATCGGTAGAGTAATCGTTTACAATAACTATCTCTTTCCTAATGTCGTTAATTAATTGAACGTCTTGTATTGCATTTAATATTAAATGTATAGTATCTTGTTCATTATAAACTGGTATTATTATGGAGAGTGTTTTGGACATTGTCTATTTTTAAAACGAAGCGAAGTTAACTCTTTTTAGTTAAAAATGTTGCATCTGTTTTAATCCTTCATAAACCACAATACTAACAGCATTAGCAATATTTAAACTTCTAATGTGTTCACTGTATAATGGTATTTTATAGAGTTTATCTGTGTTTTGTTCTGTAATAGATTTTGGTAAGCCTACAGATTCCTTTCCAAAGATTAGAAAAATGTTATCCTTGAATGGAATATCCCAATGTTTTTTTGTTCCGTGACTAGATAGGAAAGCCATATCTGCATTTTTGTTTTTATTGAAAAAGGCTTCGGTATTATCATAATAACGAATGTCTAAATGTTTCCAATAATCTAGACCTGCACGTTTTAATCTAGCATCTGTAATTTCAAAACCAAAAGGTTTTACTAAATGTAAAATAGAACCTGAAGCCAATGTTAGTCTTCCTATATTTCCGGTATTATTGGGTATTTCAGGCTCTATTAATACTATGTTTAATGGCATTTTAACTATATTAGTTTTGAAGCTATAAGTCTTTAGCTTCCGTTTCAAAAATAAAGCTTAGTGATTGTAAAAAATCAAAAAGAAATATTAAAATTTTAATTTTAACAAAAGAGAACATTAAAAGATTATTAATTAGGAAATGTTTACACGCATTTCTATCATATGTTTTTTAAAACCAGATTTTTCATAAGCTTTAATGGCTGGAGCATTATCGTTATAAACCTCGAGCCTCACTTCAGAAATAGATTTGGACTTAGCCCAAGATATTAACGTATCTGTTATGTTTTTTATTATTCCCTTACCTCTGTATTCTGGTTTAACATACATAAACCCCAAATAAGCGTAATTATCATGTTTATGATATGCTTTGCCTTTTATAATTTTAGCATAACCAGAAGCAATTACTTCTAGACCATTGTGCGCAACCATGACTTCTACTTCATTAGATAAAATAAAAGCTTTAAGATCGTAATAGCTTATAGGGTCTGGTTTTAAGGTTGGATCAAAAGGGCGTTCTGCAGTTATAATACCTTGCTCAAAGGAATATAATGTTGGCAGGTCTTCTAGTGTTGCTTGTCTATATTGAATACTATTCATAAGTATTAATTTAAAATACTTTTTACAAATTGAGAGCTATTATTAGCACCTGTGCTCGTTAAGTGTTTTATAAAAGCACTTCCTATTATTGCCCCTTTTGCATATTGCGTGGCTTGTGTAAATGTTTCATTATTAGAAATACCGAAGCCAACAATTTGTGGGGTTTTTAAGTTCATGTCTGCAATGCGTTTAAAATAGGCTGTTTGCTCGTCTCCAAATCCAGATTTACTTCCAGTAACACTTGCACTACTTACCATATAGATAAAACCATTAGAGATAGAATCTATAAATTGAATCCGTTCAACAGAGGTTTGTGGTGTTATTAAAAAAACATTAATAAGGCCATATTTTTCAAAAGTAGCTTTATAATGTTCATTATAAACCTCTACAGGTAAGTCAGGTATAATTAAACCGTCTATACCAATGTCTTGGCAGGTTTTGCAAAAAGCTTCTACGCCATATTGTAACATTGGGTTAAAATACCCCATTATTATTAAAGGGATAGATACGGTTTGTCTAATATTCTTTAATTGATCGAAAAGTAATTGTGTTGTCATCCCATTTTTAAGAGCTTTTGTAGAGCTATCTTGTATTGTAGGACCATCAGCTAAAGGATCGCTAAACGGGAGGCCTATTTCTATCATATCTACACCACTTTGTTCTAAATTTTGAATAATAGTAGAGGTATCATTAAGGTTTGGGTACCCTGCTGAAAAATAGATAGATAATAGTTTCTTGTTACTTTGTAATGCTTTGTTTATTCTATTCATTGCTAAACTCTTTAGTCAATTTTATAAATATGTCTTTTTGTGCTTTGCTAAGATTATCTGCTGTAAAAATAGAAATGCCTGTTGCGCCTTTTTCTTTTGCTAAACGAATTGCTTTTTCTAAATCTTTAGGGTCTTGTAATGCTGGAGCGTATAACCCCGTGTTTATTGGGAAATCGACATCTTTTACACCTTGCTCGGTTGCAAAACCTATCCAGTTAACATTTTCTCTATAAAAGTTATTATAAATCATTGGGTATGCAGCATCTAGATTCCAATCGTTCCAAGCTTGTCTAACCATTTGTCTTGACATTTCTGGAAACGGAAAAACAGCAGCCGTGACGTTTTGATTTTTTTCGTGGGCTATATCTACTATTTCATTTACTAGAGTAGTAATAGCGTTTAGACGATATTGCCTCCATTCTGTACTTAATTCTGGGTGTTCAAAGCCTTGTGGGTCTTTATTAAAAATAGCTTTAAATCCTTCTCTAGCAATAGGGTGATAGCCATAATCGTACTCAGGCATTTCGGTAGTTTGTACAAGATTGTATTTGGGTTGTAAGTCTGCACCGAGTATAACATCTACATAGCGCACATAGTCTAAATGAATAGAGGCTAACCCTTTTACTTTTGTTAATTGTCTAACATTATTTTTTATGTGCTCTCTAGCTTCAGGATGAAAAGGACTTAACCATTGGTAATAGTCTACATAGGCTCTATATTCTAAAGAGTTTTTTCCAGCTCTATTTACTGCATACCATTCTGGGTGTTTATTCGCTATTGTATCATTAGGGCGATTTAAGGTCCACATCCAAGCATGGATTTTTATGTTCTTTTTAGTCGCCAATGGTACTAATTGAGCTAAAAATTCTGGACTACCACCAACTAATGCTTCGGTAATTCCTAAAGAGTCATAAAGAGCTAGTTTTGTTTCCCATTTGTCTTTGTTAAATACACCTCCAGCGTGCGTCCATGTTGCGAATGTAAAGGACGCTTTTGGAGACTCAATAATTGTTTCTTTAGTTTTGTTATGTTGTTCTGCACAAGAAAATAATACTATAGCTAGTATATATATAAATACCTTATTCATAATATTTTAATGCTCCTTCGTTATTAATGATGTAAGTTTTATTTACAGTTTTTATTTTATATTCAAACCCTATATTAGTTTTATAAAAGCTAACAGGAATTGTTTTGTTTTTTGCATAAGTTACATGTAACGGTTGTGTAAATCCATAATCATGCTCTAAAAGGTGTTTTAAGTCTCCATATCTAGTTTTTCTAAATAAAGCAAACAGGGTTTGTTTAATGTCTAGGTCTTTATCTTCTATAAATATAATGTCTTTAGAAGATGGAGCTTCTGTAAATTGAAGATATCCCCATTTTTCTGGTTCGTGCATGTTAATTACTTTTTGATTACTCCATACCCAATTGTACTCTCTTAAATACGTATTATTTTCTTTTTTACGGCTGTAAACTCCATTTGTAATATCGTGATCCCATTGTACGCGAGAGAAATTAATACGCCATTGTTCTCCTTCTGTAGGTTTTCTTTTTGGGTTGTTTTTTAACCTAATAAAAGGTTTCAGTGGAATGGCCATTTCAACAGCCCAAAGGGAGTCTATATCTTTAGGGTTATTTACTGTACCATGTATTTTTACGTCAGTTTTTAATTGGTTTAGATTCCATTCAAAATTTGCATTTCCACCTATACGATAAGGCTTATCTAAAAACAAATCCCATACGGTATTTAAGGCATTAATTTCAATTTCTCCGTATCCAGTTCCGTTTCCAGAGGGGTCTATAAAAACTTCAAAATCGTTATTATAATAAATAATAGCATCACGTTGTGTAATGTCTCCCCAAATATGAGGCTCTTCTAATTCTGAATAGACATAGAGGTAATTATCGTCCCAAAGCATTTTTACTTTAGTATTGTATTTTGGTGTTTTAATGCCTTCAATATCTATAAATTTATCGGTGTATAATGCAGTTTTCCATGCCGCTTCGTTAGCGTTTCCATCTATAGTTATATTGGCTTGTGTTTTTGAAACAATATAGTGTTTTGGAGACACAATATCTTTTGATACGTCTACAGATAAAATAGGCTTCGTTTCTTTTTTCTTAGTGCAAGAAAAACAAACAAATAGAATTAATAGAGCGATTAGCTGTTTCATTATAATTTAAAATAATCGATATAATTTTGTAAATCTTTATCACCACGCCCAGATAAATTAATAACTACAATATCTTCTGGTTTAAAGTTTTTTTGATGGAAAACAGCTAGTGCATGTGATGTTTCTATGGCAGGGATAATACCTTCCAATTTACTTAACTCTAAACCTGCAGCCATGGCTTCATCATCTGTAATAGAAATAAATTCTGCACGACCAGTTTTGTACAAATGGGCATGCATTGGGCCAACTCCAGGATAATCTAATCCCGCAGATATTGAATAGGGTTCTGTGATTTGGCCATCATGGGTTTGCATTAATAGTGTTTTACTACCATGAATTATTCCCTCTTTTCCTAGTACCGAAGTCGCTGCACTCTCGCCAGAATGTATGCCTTTTCCTGCTGCTTCTATTGCAATTAAATTGACATTGGTATTTTCTAAATAGTGATAAAAAGCTCCTGCCGCATTACTTCCGCCACCAACACATGCTATAACATAGTCTGGTGTGTTACGACCTTCTTTGTCTTGTAATTGCCATTGTATTTCTTCTGAAATTACTGCTTGAAAGCGAGCAACCATATCTGGATAGGGGTGAGGGCCAACCACGCTACCAATAATATAATGGGTATCTACAGGGTTATTAATCCAATCTCTAATAGCTTCGTTTGTAGCATCTTTTAGGGTGCGACTTCCAGATAATGCAGGGATGACTTTAGCTCCTAACATTTTCATTCTAGCCACATTTGGCGCTTGCCTAGCAATGTCTATTTCGCCCATATAAACAATGCACTCCATACCCATTAATGCGCAAACAGTTGCTGTTGCTACACCGTGTTGTCCTGCGCCTGTTTCTGCAATAATTCGTTTTTTACCTAAACGTTGCGCCATTAAAATTTGCCCAATGGTGTTGTTTACTTTATGCGCTCCTGTATGGTTTAAATCTTCTCTTTTTAAGTAGATTTTAGTATTGTATTTTTCACTTAAACGTTTTGCAAAATAGAGTGGAGAAGGTCTACCAACGTAATCTTTTAATAATTGATTGAATTCTTCTTTAAAAGAAGGTTCTGCCATTATTTTTAGATAGTTTTTACGTAATTCTTCTACATTGGGGTATAACATTTCGGGAATGTATGCACCTCCAAACTCTCCGTAATAGCCTTTGTTGTTAATATTATATGTCATAATCTTAATTCCTAAATAGTAAGATTTTTTTTAATTAAGTTTTAAAGTTCTTCTAATTTTGTTGAACTATGTACCCGTGTTTTACTAATTGATATTTAAAATCTTTTAGTTTTTTTAGGTCTTTAAATCCTGATGCGGTTTCAAATTTGCTGTTTAAATCTAAAGTGCAACATAAATCGGACTCTGGTCTTTTCAAGAATAATAATAAAGTATCGAGTTCATCTGGTCCTATGCCTCCACTTAAAAAATAGGATTTATTAGATTTATATTTTTTTAATACATTCCAGTTAAAAGTATAACCATTTCCTCCTGGTTCTTTACCTTTTGTATCGAATAAATAATATTTACATACGTCTTCGTACGGCTCTAAAACTTTAAAATCGAATTGATTTTTAATAGAAAATACTTTTATAACAATTAAGCCTTTGTCTTGCAATTGCGCACACAGCTCTGGTGTTTCATTACCATGTAATTGTACGCCTTGTAAATTATATTGCTCTACTTTGCTTAATATAAAATCGAGTTTTGAGTTAACAAAAACCCCAATTTTTTCAATGCTATCAGGTAAGTCGGGCATCTCACCGTTAAAATTACGGGGAGATCGTTCGTAAAAAATGAATCCTAAGTAATCAGGTTGTAATTCTGCAACATCTAAAATGTTGTTTTCAAGCTTCATTCCGCAGACTTTTAGTTTCATAGAAAATTTATTTTTAATATTATTTATGTGATGCTGAAACTAGTTCAGGCATGACGACTATTTTTACTGTAATTGTTTTATAAATTGCTTAGCGCTTTCTCCGGCATTATCTGTTTTCATAAAGTTTTCACCTATTAAAAAACCTTGATATCCATAGGGTTTTAATGTGTTTATAGCATCTACGCTACTAATACCACTTTCGGAAACTTTTACAAAATCGTCAGGGATTAATTTACTTAATGTTTTGCTAGTTTCTAAGCTAACTTTAAAAGTTTTTAAATTTCTGTTGTTTACGCCTAACATATCTAGGCTTGGCATTATGGACTTATGTAATTCTTCTTCGTTATGTACTTCTAGTAAAACCTCTAAATCTAGCTGTTTTGCTAGTTCTGAAAACTGTTTTATTTCGGCTTTAGTTAAAATGGCTGCTATTAATAAAATAACATCTGCACCATAAGCTTTGGCTTCTAATATTTGATACTCGTCTATAATAAATTCTTTTCTTAAAAGGGGTAAATTGCAACTGGCTCTTGCGGTTAATAAATCGTCTAAAGCACCTCCAAAATATTTTGTATCGGTTAAAACAGACATGCCACTTACGCCTGCATTTTCGTAGCCCTTTGCTACATCGAACACATTAAAATTTTGATTTATTATGGCTTTAGATGGTGAACGGCGTTTATGCTCTGCAATAATTCCTGTGTTACTAGACCTTAATCGTTTTGCTAACGATATTGTTGTTCTGTTAAACAATACGGAAGCTTCTAATTGTTTTACAGGAATAAGCTCCTTACGAAAGTCTACCTCTTTACGTTTATCTATTACTATACGTTTTAATATGTCCATTTTTTGAAGTTTGCAGTTTTTAGTTAGTAGCCTACAGTGGATAATACTAAGGGCTAATTTATTTCCTGCTTAATTGTATTAATGTATTTAAACTTTTTTTTGCATTTCCGCTTATTAAAGACTCTTTTGCTAATTTAAAACCTTCTTTATGCGAGATTTGTTTTGCTGTTGCTATTGCTAAGCCTGCATTTGCGAAAACCACATTGTTTTGTGCTTCTGTTCCTTCTCCGTTAATAATATCGATAAATATTTTTGCTGAAGATTCTACTGTATCTCCTCCAAAAATATCACGTTGTTCTATTTGATCAACTTTTAAATCTTTTGGGCTTAACATGGTTTCTTTAGCATTAGAGATTATTTTAGTATTTCCTGTTAATGAAATTTCATCATAACCATCTAGCGCATGTACTATACTATAGTTTTTATCTGTGTTTTGGTATAGGTAGCTATATAATCGTTGCAATTCTAAATTAAAAACACCTACCATTTGGTTTTTAGGAAACGATGGGTTTACCATAGGCCCTAGCATATTAAAAAATGTTTTTACGCCTAAAGCTTTTCTAATTGGTGCAACATTTTTCATAGCTGGATGGAATAAAGGAGCGTGTAAAACGCAAATACCAGCTTTGTCTATAGATTTCTGTAAGAAGCTTTTGTTGTTGGTAAACTTAATACCTAAGTGTTCCATTACGTTAGAGGAGCCACAGGTAGATGAAACACCATAATTACCATGTTTAGTTACTTTTACACCTGCGCCTGCCGTTACAAAAGAGGATAGTGTTGAAATATTAAAAGTGTCTTTACCATCTCCTCCGGTTCCGCATAAATCTATAGCGTTAAACTCGGAAAGGTCTACAGGAATGCATAATTCTAATAGGGCATCTCTAAAGCCCTGTAATTCTTCTAACGTAATGCTACGCATCATAAATACAGTAAGAAACGAAGCTATTTGACTTTGGTTATAATCTCCTTTTGATATGTTTACTAAAATGTTTTTAGCTTCTTCACTAGAAATATTTTCTTGGTTTATAAGCCTGTTTAATATGTTTTTCATTAAAAACTAGTTTTTGTTTCCTTAACAGGAAAAATATTTTTCAAAATATTAAGTTTCTTAAAAGTTATATTAACTATGAGTTTACCCAATTTTCTAATATTTGTTTACCATTTGGGGTTAATACAGATTCTGGATGATATTGCACGCCACGCACATCATAAATTTTATGACGTAGGGACATTATTTGTCCATTACTATCAAAAGAGGTTGCTTCTAACTGTTCGGGTAAATTAGTATTTACTACCCAAGAGTGATAGCGCCCCACCTCGATAGTTTTGTCTAGATTTTTAAATAATATTTCGTCATCTACTGTAATATTTACTTTAGTTGCTACGCCATGAAATACCGTGTCTAAATTTACTAATGTACCTCCAAAAACTTCACCAATAGCTTGTTGCCCTAAACAAACTCCTAAAATACTTTTTGTTGGTGCATAGTGTTTTATAATAGTTTTTAGTAACCCTGCTTCATCTGGAATTCCTGGGCCTGGTGATAATACTATTTTCTCGAAAGCGTCTACTTCGTCAAGCGTTAGTTTATCGTTACGTTTTACAGTGACTTCGCAGTTTAAATCTTCTAAGTAATGTACCAGATTGTATGTAAAACTGTCGTAATTATCTATTACTAATATTTTTTTCATAATATCTTGCTTTTGCGTTAAGGATTACTCGTTCACTTTTATTTTTTGGAACTCATCATTGTTTCACAGTTGAGGCATGGTTGGAGCTCCTTGAAAAGAGCGACTGCCGAAAGCCTGACCCTTAATTTTATATCTCTTTTGCTAGTTCTATAGCTTTGGTTAATGCTCCTAATTTATTGTATACTTCTTGTAGTTCATGTTCGGGATTAGATTTTGATACCAATCCAGCACCAGCTTGCCAATGTAGCTCATGGTTTTTACTTAAAAAGGTTCTTATCATTATGGCGTGATTGTAATTACCATTAAAATCCATAAATCCTATAGCTCCGCCATAAAATGCTCTACTCGTTTTTTCGTACTGCTCTATAAGTTGCATGGCTTTATGTTTTGGTGCGCCGCTTAATGTTCCTGCTGGAAAAGTGTCGGCAACAACTTGCATAGTCTCTGTATTATCATGTATTTTTCCTGTAACTTTACTAACAAGATGTATAACGTGAGAGAAAAACTGTGCTTCTCTATAGGTTTCTACTTGTACTTGGCTTCCATGTCTACTTAAATCGTTTCGTGCTAAATCTACGAGCATAACATGTTCTGCATTTTCTTTATCGTCTTGTGCTAGTTTTTTTGCAAGTTCTGCATCTTGTTCGTCGTTTCCTGTTCGTTTAAACGTACCAGCTATTGGGTGTATTTCGGCAATACCATTTGAAACTACTAATTGCGCTTCTGGTGAGCTACCAAAGATTTTAAAATCGCCATAATCGAAATAGAAAAGGTAAGGTGATGGGTTTATACTACGTAGGGCACGATAGACATTAAATTCATCGCCTTTAAATTCTTGAGAGAATTTTTTAGATAATACTAATTGGAACACATCTCCTCTGGCACAGTGTTTTTTTGCTAGTTCTACATGCGATTTGTATTCGTCATCTGTAAGATTAGATGTTATGTTAGAGTTTGTAGAAAACTCATAAGAGGCAAAGTTTTTAGATTTTATAAGGTGTAAA
Organism: Pontimicrobium sp. MEBiC06410; assembly: GCF_053601615.1. Taxonomy (NCBI): domain Bacteria; kingdom Pseudomonadati; phylum Bacteroidota; class Flavobacteriia; order Flavobacteriales; family Flavobacteriaceae; genus Pontimicrobium; species Pontimicrobium sp. MEBiC06410. The sequence continues at coordinate 98,176 of NZ_JBSHNT010000147.1, read as the reverse complement.
ACATCGTCTATATTACTTGCATTATCGTTAAAACAGTGTGCAAAAACATAGGCTTCATTTTTAAAATGATTGATGGCTATTATGTTCTGGTATACGGCATAATAAATATCTGGGATTTCTATAGAATTTGGTTTTTTAGAAATTTCAACATCTTCAAAATACTTTACTGCATCATAAGCTGTGTAACCAAAAATACCATTATTAATAAATTTAAATTTCTTTTCGGAGGTTACTTTAAAGCGCTGTGTGAATTTATGAATTCTATTGGCTACGTTTTTTGTTCTATTGGTTAATGTACTACCATCTGGAAAGGTTTCGTAAATAGACTTTTCTGTTACTTTTATAGAGGCTATAGGGTTAAAACAGATATAAGAGAAACTATTATCGTTAGCATGATAATCGCTACTTTCCAGTAGAATACTGTTTGGGAATTTATCTCTTATTTTTAAATAAATACTAACAGGCGTTATTGTATCTGCAAGTATTTTTTTGTAGTGTGTATATAGGCTAAATGTTTTCATTTTGCAAAAGCGTAATTTTTTTAAATTAAAAAAGGCTTGTCGTGAATGACAAGCCTTTTTTGTATGTTAATGTTAAATATACTTATAGGTTTAGATTCACGAATGTTGTTTTCGAGAATTCCACCACCAAGTTGTATTTAATTTTGTGTTCATAATTATAAATAAAGTTCAAATATATAAATGAAATTTTAGTTTACAAAACCATTTAATAAAAAACCTCTTAAATTAATTTAAGAGGTTTTTCTGCTATTAATGAAATCCTTAATTAAAAAGATAATTTAATGTCTAAGTCGAACTCGTCTGATATTACTTTGTCTTTTAAGTTATCGTAAAAGCTAGAAGAACCGTACTTAACTTTGTATTTAGCTCTATTTACTTTTAGTTTAGCTGTAGCTGTATGCTCTGTTACATTCATATTAAACGTAATTGGGTGTGTAATGCCTTTAATTGTCATGTCTCCAGTTACAGTATAATTACCTTCTTTTCCTTTTAAGGATACTGCTGTAGTTTTAAATGTGGCTGTAGGGAACTCATTAACATTGAAAAAGTCTCCAGATTTTAAATGTCCATCTAAATTTGCTTTTTGTTCTCCTTCTAGATCTGTTGTGTTAATAGAAGTCATATCTATAGTAAAATTAGCTGCTACTAATTTTTTTGCATCTAGAGTTAAGGTGCCTTCTTTTAAGTTAATTGTTCCTTCATGCTTTCCTGTTAATTTATGACCAGTCCATGTTATTGTACTGTTTTTTACTTTTACCTCTTTATTGACTAGGCCAGTAGTAAATGATACTAATGTTAAAGCTAATGCTATTACTAAAGTGTTTTTAATTGTTTTCATTTTTTATTAATTGTTATTTAATTTTAAAGTCTAATTTTATCTAATAAGTTGTTTAGTGTTTCTAGTTCGTTGTTAGTTAGGTTTTTAGTAAGGTTGTTTTCTTTTATATCTAATTTATCATCAATCTGCTTCATTATATTTAGCCCCTTGTTGGTAATTAAAATTTCTATTTTTCGTCTGTTACTAGGGCAAGTATTTCTGGTTACTAACTCTTTTACTATTAATTTGTCTACTAATCGAGTTGTATTGCTCATTTTATTAATCATACGCTCCTGAAGTGTACTCATGTTTGCAGGTGTTCCTTTTTGCCCACGTAAAATTCTAAGAACATTATATTGTTCCATAGATAAACCATAACTTTTAAAGAAGCGACTAAAATCCTCTTTAATAGAATTACTGGTATAAAAAATATTAATAACGGTCTTTTGTGGGAGCGGTATTGGCTTTGTACTTTTTATAGCGTGTTCTATTTTCATTTGTTGTTACAATATTTGTATATACAAATGTATGTTTATTTTTATACTGAAACTATAATTTTGTGTTAAATTTTAATTTTGCTTGAAAGGAGTGTAATAACTTTATAAAAATAAAGATAGTATGGCCTTTAAATTAATAGGAACTAATACTAAATACAATTATATTTTATGAAACAACTAGTTTTAATGTTATTACTAACAGTGATAGTTTCCTGTAAAAATGAAGAAAAAGATATAAAAATTGTTGAAGCCGAAACCAAGGAATTATTGGCTAATGAGGTAATCTCTGAAGAACTTGTAGCAGAAGATGTGTCTAACTCGATAGAATTTCCTATATATAATTTTAAAGAATTAGAACCTTTACTAAATAAGGAAGATGATAAAATATATGTTATAAACTTTTGGGCAACTTGGTGTGCTCCTTGTGTTAAAGAACTTCCTTATTTTGAAAAGTTAAATACAGAATACAAGTCTAAAAATGTAGAGGTTATTTTAGTTAGTTTAGATTTTCCTAAACAGTACGAAAAAAAGTTAAAACCTTTTATACTAAAACACAAATTGGCATCTAAAGTTGTAGCACTAAATGATACAGACTCTAACACGTGGATACCTAAAGTTAATAAAGATTGGTCTGGTGCTATACCTGCTACTATAATATATAATAAAGAGAAGCGCCAATTTTATGAACAGTCTTTTAATTATAAAGAATTACAAACAGAAGTAAGTACGTTTTTAAACTAACCTTTTTTATATGCTATAGCGGTTAGGTTTAATACAAATAAATTATTAATAAAAATAAAACAGTTAGTCATGAAAAAAATAGTACAATTATTATGTGTTGCCGTTGTAATATTAGGTGTTAGCGCTTTTACAAATGGAAATAAAGAAGATAATACGGGTTATAAAGTAGGCGACATTGCTACAGATTTTAAATTAGAAAATATAGATGGTAATATGGTATCTTTATCAGATTTTAAGGACGCTAAAGGGTTTATTGTAACCTTTACTTGTAATACATGTCCTTATGCAGTTGCTTACGAAGATAGAACTGAAGCTTTAAACAAAAAATACGCAAAACTAGGTTATCCTGTAATTGCTATTATGCCTAACAATACAGAGGTTAAACCTGGTGATAGTATGGAAAACATGAAAGCTAGAGCAAAAGAAAAAGGGTTTACATTTCCATATTTAATGGATAAGGGACAAAAAGTATATCCGCAATATGGAGCAACTAAAACGCCACACGTTTATGTTTTAGAAAAAACTAAAAAAGGTAATGTTGTAAAATACATTGGAGCTATAGATGATAATTATAGTGATGCAAGTTTAGTAAAAGAAAAATATGTAGAAAATGCAGTAGATGCATTATTAAAAGGGAAAGCTGTTAAAGTAAAAGAAACACGAGCTATAGGGTGCTCTATTAAAGTGTAGTTTCTTTAAATATTAAATAAAATTTTAAAAAAAGAACCCGAAGTGTGTAACACTTCGGGTTTTTTATCGTCTATTTCTTAAAGAAAAGTTAATTTTGATTAACTTTGTACATAAAAACTTAAAAATGGCAGATTTATCTCAGGACGCTTGGGCAGAGCAACTTAAAAACGACGACAACGCTTTTATATTGGATGTTAGAACGGAAGAAGAGGTTGCAGATGGACATATTCCTAATGCTAAAAATTTGAATATATTTAAAGGTCAGGCTTTTATATATGAGTTAGAAGAACTAGACAAATCAAAAAACTATTATGTGTATTGTAAGTCTGGTGGAAGAAGCGGACAAGCCTGTGTTATAATGAATCAAATGGGGTTTGAAAACACTTATAACCTTGCGGGGGGATTTTCGCAATGGAATGGGGAGAAAACCCAGTAATTAAATAACATCATCAATCATGAAACAATTATCAATTACATTTAGTCTTTTGTTAGTACTGTTTTTATCTAGTTGTTCAGATCAAGCAGCTGGAGAAATAACAGTAGTTTCTACAGAAGAAATGGAAACACTATTAAAACTGGACGACGTTCAGTTAATAGATGTTAGAACAGAGAGAGAGCACAAAAATGGGCATTTGGCTTTGTCACAAAATATAGATTTTAACTCTCCTACGTTTGAAGAGGATATTAAAAAGTTAGATAAATTAAAACCGGTAATATTATATTGCCAAGGTGGCGGAAGAAGTGCTAAATGTGCAAAAAAACTTAAAGATGCTGGTTTTGTTAAAATTTACGATTTAGAAGGTGGTTTTTCTAAATGGCAACACCATAATTTAGATCTTAAATTAAAAAAGAAAGCTAAGACCTCTTAAATAAAACAAAACCTTTAAAATAGTACTATAAAAAAGCCTTGTAATTAATCACTACAAGGCTTTTTATGTTAAATAAGTTTAGTTTTATTTATCTACTTTCTTTTTTATGTCGTTTATACTCTTCTTAATATCTGAAATGGCTTCGCTTAAGTCTGTTAGCTTTTTATCTTGAGCTTCTATAAAACTATGCATTTTTTCTTCAGCTAATTTTTCTATAATTTCTTCAATTGGCCCCGTTTCTTTAGTGATATAATGAGATCTACCTTCACTAACTTTGTTAACTTCTACACCTTTGTTGTACCGATCTCCTTTTCCTGTCATAATCCAATTAAGATTATATTCTGGATATATTTCAATTATTTTAAGAATTAAATCTACTCCGGGCGTACTTTTATTTCTTCTTATTACATTAAAATAACCACTAGTTTTACCTATGCTTAATTCAAAAGAACGCTGACTTTTAGTGACTTCTTTCTGTATTTCGAGTATTCTATCTACTATTTCCATTTACAAGGTTTACGTATAGTTATTCTATTTTGTGTGTATAATATTTTACATTACAAAATATTATTTGTATTTTAGTAAAACGGTACACCTCAAATGTACCAAATATTTACCTAGAAATCAATAATACATTTTATGATAACCACAGAAGAGACGAGAACGTTAAAGGTTCATCTTAAAACGAACTATATAAAAGATGTTTTAAAAGAGTTAGAGAGTAAAAATATAACCAGTAAAAGTGGAGAGCCATTTAGCGATACTTACATAAGTGCTGTTTTAAATGGTAGAAAGGAAAACCTTGATATAGAGGACGCCATTTTTATGGTATATCAAAAAAGAGTTTATGAATTTAATAAGCGTGAAAAGGCTAAAAGTAGATTATTATCTAAATAACAATACTATAACTATCTAGTTATTGGTATGCTGAAAACAATTAATGATAGGTTGATAAATTGTTTTTTAAGTTTGAGGCCGCCTAGATACCCAAAAGTTTAGGTAGCCTCTTTTTAACTTATTTATGCTAAACCCTTTAAAAAAATATTTTATGTTGGTTTGGTAATGCTTTTACATCCTTGTATTAGTATGTTTGGTATAACAATTATATTAACGAATATTGTGGCAAAATTTAATTTTTTGAGCACAAGTTATAGTTTCTCGAAATTGATAGTGTAGAAGGCATAGTAGTTACAGTAATATTGCTATTTCGGTATGTAATAATTAACCTCTGTAATTACTTGGGGTAATCCCTCCATGTCATTTAAAGAATTTTTTTAATCACCATCGTTATCTGTAGTAGTAATAATTATAGATAATATACTACGTACGTCTACACTAAATAAAATTTCTAGAGCTTCTATTTCATTATACAGAGCTTCTACTTCTGTAGGGTGAGTACTTATTGCATTGTATAAAGGTACAGGTATGGCATTTATAGCAGTTTTAATATCGTTTAATTTATTTTGTACGTTATTATTTAAAATAGAATTATTAGTAATAGAAAACACATAATCGTCTATGCCAAGACCATTAGGGTTAAAATAAGTGTTTTCTACACTATTAATATTTTCCATTAAAATATTTAAAGATAACTTACTAAAGTAGGCTTGTAATAACTCTGGGTTTGTGTTTGTAGAATTTTCTAAACCAGCAGGTTTTCCTACTTTTTTAATTTTAGCGGTATCTATAAGGTTATATAAACCATTATATAGTTTATTAAAAGAGCCTTGAATACCTTCAGCATTATTATTTATAAATGTATTAGCATAATTTTCTGGAGTTGTCCATATACCATTAAGTCTTTCGGCTTGTGCCTTAAATTCCAGAGCTGTATATTTTAAATAATTTTTTCTTTTTTGGGAAGTAAAAAACTGAGTGTTAACGGTTGTTACATCATTATTAAATAATAAATATTCTAAAGCAGAAAGTGTTTTTATTTGTGGACTTAAACTAGAGACTAATTCTTCTGTAATTTCAGTATTGTTAATCATTACATTTTCTAAAGCATTAGGTAATGTTGGCCAGTTGTATAAGGCTTGATGCATAAATTGATCTCTAACAGAGCCTATATTAAAAGCGTAAATATTTGCGTAAGCAAGAGCGGTTTGTTGCCATTGGTTTTGTAAAGATGCTAGGTTGGCTTCGTTTGTAGAAGTTAAGTAATTTTCAACTTTTAGATTAAGTGTATTGGCTTGGTTTTTAAACTCTAAAACTGCTGGTAATATTTGCTGATTTGTAAGCTCATTTAAAAGTGCTTTAACTTGAAAAGTAGAGGGTTCTGTAGTATTGTCTGTTTTAGAATCGCAAGTAAATAATAACAAGGCGATTAGTATTAAATTAATTTTTTTCATTTTCATTTTCATTTTTTAGAGAGAGTTTACAAAAGCAATAACCTGTTGGCGTTTATTTAAAGGAAGGTTTTTAAAGGCTTGTTTACTATTTTCTGCTTCACCACCATGCCATAATATGGCTTCTTCTATATTTCTTGCTCTTCCATCGTGAAGTAAGTTTGTATGTCCGTTTACAGTAGCAATTAGTCCTATACCCCAAAGTGGTTGTGTACGCCATTCGTTTCCGTTAGCGAGAAAGTCTGTTCTATTATCGGCCAGTGCATCACCCATATTGTGCAATAAGAAATCGGAATATGGTTTTATTGTAATGTCGTTAAGAAGCGAATTGTTTGTTGTTTCTGTTTTTTGATTTATTGCATGGCAGCCAATACAGTTAAGATCGTTAAATAATACTTTTCCTTTTAATACTTCTTCGTCTTTAAAATTACGGCGATTGGGTACGGCTAAATGTTCTTGATAAAATACAATTTTATCTAATTGAGTATCTGTTACCTCTGGAGTTCCACCATTAGGAGCGTCTATGCAGTCTTGTTGAGGAGAAGGACAATTATTATCTGGAAAAAGACTTGTTGTTAACCCCATGTCTCCATGAAAAGCTCCTGCTACTTGTTGTTTTAGTGTTGGTGCATTAGCTTTCCACCCATATTTTCCTAATTGAGTTGTATTTGTTTCTTGGTTGTAAACATAATTGGCACGCCCAGAAATTCCATCATTATTACTATCATTAACGTCTTCATATTTAATAATTTCAATATCTGGTAAAGCGCTTATTAAACCTAAGCCTATTGTTTGTTGTGCTACTCTAGGTGACGTTTTAACTCCAGATAGAGAACCAAAAGCTTCTTGCTCAAAACTATAAATAGGGTTTTGTAATTGGTATGTTGTTCCATCTGGATAACTCTCTGTAATAGTTTCGTATACAACTTTAACTTTTGCTTCAAAAGGAATGCCGTTATTTGCTCTATTTTGAATTTGTGCGCCATAACCAGGAACTGGTATTGCATTGCCATTACTATCTTGCCCAGGTAAACTTACCCGCATTAAAAAACCGCTAGAGCCCACATTATTTACTAGTGGCTTGCCTCTACCATCTTTAAAATGGCATGTAGCACAAGCTCGGGCGTTAAATGTTGGACCTAAACCATCTCTTGCTGTTGTAGAAGCAGGAGAGGAGACCCATGTTTGGTTAAATAAAGAATTACCTGTAGCAAATTGTGCTTGTTCTTGAAAAGTTAATCCATCAATTTCAAAGCCAAATGCATTTTGGCTTGTTGAGAAAACTCCTAAAGGTCCAGTTAATAATTCTTCTCCTTCTTCATATAATGAAGTAGTGTTTACAGGCTCATAATCGTCTTTACTACAATTAAAAAGAATTATGCTTATTAAACTAAATAAGAGGATAATGTTATGTTTCATTTTTTATTTCAATGTGAAAATCCCGATATAAAAAATAGCGGGATTTTCTAAAAAAAATTAAGAAAAATATGTAATATTTAAGTACTATAAATTAATTCCTATTGCTGTTGCCGAAGCACTAATTTCATCTGCTAAATCTTGTAATGCTTTTACACTTTGCATAACAACACCAAAAGTAGCATCTGTTGAGCTTTCTTGAGTTATTAAATAATCGAAAGGTTGCGCATTATTTGCTATAGCATTAACTTTATTCATAGCATTATTTGCAGCAGTTTTTAATGTTTCTGCTTGTGTAGGATTAGCTTGTTTTACTAAATCGTAAAAAGAGGCTCCAGAGATGGTATTGTATTCTCCAAAAATAACATTGTAAACTCCTTTGGCATTTGCATAAATGTCTCTATGTGTATTGTCGCTAAAGCAAGAATGCTCATCTTCTTGTCCCAATCCATTAATTCCATCTGTAGAATCTACAGGAGCAATAATACGCTCAGAACTTAACTCATCTCCAGCTATAAAAAAGGCTCCATTTATTAATTGGCGTAATGCAACATTTTCGTCTAAGTTATTAAATACAGTTCTGTATGCTCCATTAGTATTCCATGTGTTTACTAATGCTTGTAAATCGTTTATTAGTAATGTTGTTGCTACTTGTAAGTATTGTGTACGTCTATCTGCATTAGTTGCCGTTGTATAATCGGTATATGCTCTTAAACCCGCTTTATCTTCGTTAGGTAAAGTATTGTCTTGTCCCCAAAGTAAAAATTCTATTGCATGCCAACCAGTACTAATGGATTTATCGTTTTGTTCTTCATTTAAACTTGCAATAGTAGCAGCATCTATAGTTACACTTGTGTCTGCTATTATACTAGAGTAACTACCTGCATAAGGCTCTGTCCCAGAAGCAACATAATCTATATAACTTTCATCAATTGGCCATGCATTCATTTGCCCTTCACTACCAAGTGCCCAAGATGGGCCTCCTGCTGTAGCTTCTGTATCTACAGGACCATTGCATTCTCTATAAGCCTCAGTTTGTCCATAAGCTTCTCTTGCAGCTAACCATGCTTCTTTTGCAACAGTAAAGTTTGCGTCATTTGGCGTTGCAATAAATGTATTAATAGCTGCTTGTAAGGATACAGCACCATTATAACTATCTAGGTAAGATTGATAAACAATGTTTGCGTAATTTTGTATTACTGCAGATTTTGTAACAGTGTTTGTTGTTGTTGGTGTGCTATCATCGTCTGATGAACACGAAATAAATACTAAAGCTAATAGAGCAAAAGCACTTAAAAATTTAATTGTAGATTTCATTATATTTTATTTAGACTAATTATAAATAGATGGCAAATGTATTTTTTAGATTTGTAAAAAACAAGTTTATTTTTATTTATTCTAAATAAGAATAATGTATTTTTTATTTAAGCGTTGTTAATCAGTATTTTATTTGTTTTTTTTAAAATGAATAGTGTATACCTTTTTAAATGTATTTGCAGGTATTATCTTTGAAGTAATTAATCGATATAAAATAACCCTCTTATGAATGCCTATTTTTTGCCCTTTGCAGGCGGTAGCGAAATTTCTTATACACCATTAACCAAATTACTATCTCTTAAACAAATTGCATGTTACCAATGTAGTTTGCCAGGGCGAGGGAAACGAATTAGAGAGCCTTTACTGGAAAGTGTTGAAGATATGGCAGAAGATATTTTTAAACAGCTACAAGATCGGTTTTTTAAGGGTGATTATGTGCTTTTTGGACATAGTATGGGAGCGCTATTAACGGTACATTTATTATCTTTAATAGAAAAATACAAGGCACCAATGCCTAAACATGTTTTTTTATCGGGTAGAGGAGGAGAAATAAAAATGCCTGAGCCTCCACTTAAAAGTGAAATGGATTCTAAAACATTTAGAGCTGCTTTAAAAGCCTTTGGTGGTTTACCAGATGAAATTTTAAAAGAAGAGGCAATAATGTCTTTTTTTGAGCCAATAATTAAAGCCGATTTTAAAGCTATTGAGCATTATTTGCCTATAGATGTTAGGTTACAAGGTTTACCAGTTACTGTTTATTATGGTACGGAAGACGATTTTAATTTACAGCAAATAGAATGTTGGCAACGTATTACCGATAAAAAAATTACAACTAGAGCTTTTAATGGAGGACATTTTTTTGTTTTAAATAAGCATGAAGCTATTGTTGAGGATGTTTTATTTGAAGTTATACAATTGACTTGATAAATAATACAGTTCATCCTTAAAAATAGACTGTTCGGTAACTCTCTTTTTTTAATTAATAATTAGCCATAGATATTTGGTAAGTAATTAAAAAGAGATATGATAAAAAAACGGATCATTGCCTATATTGTTGATTATCTGGTTATAATGTGCTATGCAATAATTTTGTTTTTAGTAACTTATACAATTCACGCTGTTAATAATAGCCCTTTAGAGCCTCAAGATCCAATTACGGGTAATATAATTAGCTTTTTAACATTAACGCTTCCAGTATTCTTGTATTTTTATTTTTACGAAATTGGTAGTGAAAGGGGGACATTAGGCAAGCAGTTACAAAGTATATATGTAGAGAATAATACTCGAAAAAACATATTTGTTAGAGTCTTTTTTAAAATAATACCATGGGAAATTGCTCATTTTGGAATTCACTGGTCTGTTCATTATTCTACAAATAATATAGAAATTCCTATGTGGAATTTAATTGTAAGTGTTTTTCCAAACATTATTGTAATAGCTTATTTTATAAGTATTGTGGTTACAAAAGGAAAGTCTAGTCTCTATGATAAAATAGCCTGTACTTCTGTAATGTTAAAATAAACAATAGCATATTAATTATTAATTTATAAATACAAAAAGAAATAAAAAAACGCCCTAAAGAAAATTCTATAGAGCGTTTTTTTGTGGAGTCGCCGAGAATCGAACTCGGGTCCAAACAAGTAATCAAAGGGCTTTCTACACGTTTAGTTTTCGATTAGGTTTTCGATAATAAGCTGGCCAAAAACAGCCTACTTATTACTTATCTTTTTTAGTTTCGATGGTGTACCAAAGCATTACACTATCTATATTGACATTTACGATGCCTCAAAATGGAACGCCGTCAATCAAGGCTTTCCGGAGACATAAAGCTTGTACACCTTGTGTACCGAGGCTTAATCCTACTATAATTCAGATTAGGCAGCTAAAGCGTAGTTATTCTCGCCGTTTAAAAAGTTGACTTAGCGTTTTACGAGTTCAAAATCATTACTCGACGTGCTTACCGTTTCATTAATCTCGCTGTCAAAACCAGTCGACCCCGTTTTTAATGCAAATGATTTGCTTTTGTAGTATGCAAAGTTACCAAAAAGTTTGTATAAGCTTGCAATTCCTACTATTTTCGTGCAAAAATTATTCCATACCATTGCTTTGTCAGTCGTTGTCAGTAATTTAGAACAAGAAATAACATAAGATTTCCGTTGTAACGGAATGAAAAATAAACCATTTTTTATGAAATTTGCACTAATAAAAGAACGTAAGAACCCACCAGATCGCCGAGTTGTATTTTCTCCACAAGCTCTAGAAAAACTAAAAACTGATTTTCCTGAAGCAGAATTAGTTATAGAATCTTCAGATATTCGTGTGTTTAAGGATTCGGAATATTCTAATTTAGGGTTTACAGTTTCTAACGATGTCACAGATGCAGATGTAATGCTAGGTGTTAAGGAAGTGCCTATTTCAGCTTTAATACCTAATAAGTCGTACTTTTTCTTTAGTCATACTATAAAAAAGCAGCCTTATAATAGAGATTTATTGCGTGCTATTTTAGATAAGAATATTACAATGTACGATCATGAAACTATTGTAAATGAAAAGAACAATCGTTTAATTGGTTTTGGATATTATGCAGGAGTTGTTGGAGCATATAATGGTTTTAGGGCTTATGGGCTTAAATATGGTAGTTTTAACTTACCTAAAGCAGAGACATTAAAAGATAGAGATGCTTTAAATGCAGAGTTAGACAAGATAGAGGTCCCTAAAATGAAGATTGTTTTAACTGGAAGTGGAAAAGTAGGAACGGGTGCTAAAGAAATTCTAGATCATTTAAAGATTAAAGAGGTTTCTGTTGATGATTATTTAAATAAGACTTTTGACGAGGCTGTTTATGTGCAAATAGATGTATTAGATTATAATATTCGTAAAGATGGACAAGATTTAGGAAAGTACGATTTTTATAATAATTCTGAAGACTACAATTCTAATTTTATGCGTTTTGCAAAGGTTAGCGATGTCTTTATAGCTGGTCATTTCTTTGGTGATGGGGCGCCTTATTTATTTACTAGAGAAGATGCTAAATCACCAGATTTTAATATAAAATTAGTTGCAGATATTAGTTGTGATATAGATGGGCCAGTGGCTAGTACTATTAAACCATCTACAATAGCAGACCCTATATATGGGTACGACCCACAAACAGAACAAGAAACAGATTATAAAAACGATAATGCTATTGTTGTTATGGCTGTAGATAATTTACCATGCGAGTTACCTAATAATGCAAGTCGTGGTTTTGGATTTATGTTTTTAAAGTATGTTATTCCTGCTTTTTTTAATGGCGATAAGGATGGTATTTTAGATAGAGCAAAAATGACAGAAAATGGAAAGTTAACAGAGCGTTTTGCGCATTTACAAGATTACGTAGACGGTAAAGAATAAGTTTAATAAAGGTGATAAAATAAAAAACGTTTATAGTAACATACTATAAACGTTTTTTGTTTTGGAATAATGTGTTTCTTATGGGTTTAATAGTCCTACCATTAAATCTATTTCTCTCATCATTTTATCATTTTGTCCACTAAAACCAACAACTTTAAAGTTCATTTTTCCATCTGGACCAATAATTACTTTGGTTGGAATACCATCTACTTTATAACTAGACGCTATATCAAACTCATCTGTGTCTTTATTTTTAGTATCGAAAATGACATTAAAATCGTATTTGTTTTTAGCAATAAAGTCTGCTACTTTTTGCTCTCTGTCTTTTCCATCTTCCATAGTGTCTACAAATAATAGTACAACATTTTCATTGTCTTTATATTTTTCAACAACTTTTTGCATACCTGGAAAAGAGGCTTTACAAGGGCCACACCATGTTGCCCAGAAATCTAAAATTACTGTTTTTCCTTTTAAAGATGCTAGCGTTACTTCTTCACCTTCAAGGTTTTTAAGAGCAAAGCCAGGAGCGTCTTCATTTAACATTGTTTTTTTAAGATTAGCCAATTCTTTTTCATGGGCTTTCTTTTCTATTTCTGCAATAACAGCATCGAAGTCTCCATCTTTATTGGTTTCTGTATATGCTGTTTTGTAATAGTCTACCATTTTTTCAGAGCCTTTTCCATCGTTTAAAAAGGCATTAGCTTCGTCTGCAGCTAATTTATATTGCTTATCTGCAACTAAAAATTGAATGTAACGTTCGTTTATATCTGCATTATTTCCTTCTCCTACAGCTACTTTTTGGTACTTAATAGCGTCTTTTAATTTATCTTGTTTAAATAAAATTAGGGCATAAGTATCTGCATACATATTATAAGAACTTTCTATGTTCTTTTTGTACTGGTTAGGTGTTAAATATTGAGGTTTATCATCTAAAGAATTCTCTGATTTTTTTAATAAATCTAAAGAAGATTTAGAAATTTTTGCTGCAAAATCTAAGTCTTTACCATCTTCGGCTAAAGGCCAAGCTATACTGTTATATAAACCAGCTTTATCTTGTGGTTTAGTCATCATAGCAGCATATTTTTCAAAGGCCTCCATGTTTTTAGCTTTATAACTTGCAGAGGCTAAGTTACTAGTAAAGTACCCTAAATTAGGGTTTTTACTATCCATGGTTTTAATGTCTGTGAATATTTTTTCTTTTTCAGCAAAATCTTTAGCTTCAAAAAAAGAGTTCATTAAAGCGCTTGCTTTCATTTTTCCATTAGGAAACTTTTCTAAAGCAACAGTTCTAACAGAATCGGCTAGCTTTCTCTTTTTAATCATTCCGTAAAGGTTTGATAGTAAAGAGTAATCTTCTTCTGTTAACGATGCTTTTCCTTTTAATTCTTCTATTTGCGATAATGCAACGGCTTTTCCTTTTGCTTTATCATTTCTAAATAATGTACGTAAATAGTTATTTCCCCATGCCTCTTTTAATTCTGGATTAGCTTTAATATCTGCCTCCATAGCTGCAATTAATGCAGCTTTATCTCCTTCTAGTCCATACTGGCCTCCATAAGTGGTTGGATAATATGCTACACTTGTGTTACTTCCTTTTACAGGATTACCTTCTGCATCATGTACTTTTAATATGTAGCCTTTTTTATTATTGTCATCAAATTTACCATCTATGTTAAAGTTAAATGCAATGGCCGAAATAGAATCGGGAATTGTTATTGTTGCTTCTTTATTAGTAAAATTAATGTCATACGGGTAAGCTTTTAATTGATTGATTTGATGGTAAAAGCTTTCCATCTTTTCTGCATCTCCATTATATTTAATGGTAAAGGGTTCGTTTTGTGTAACCTTATCTGTAGAAATTTCGAAATCTCCAAGAGTAAGGGGCGTTGTCACAGGTGCTTTGTTTTCTTCTTTACAAGAAAAAAACGCTAAAACTGTAACCAATGCGCAAAGTGTTAGTTTTTTCATTGAATGAGAGTTTATATGTTTATTAGCTTTAAAATTAGTGAATACTTTTTAAATAGGCTAACTATTTGATAGTTAGGATTAGTATAATCCTGCTTTTTGAACGTTTAATGTGTTAAAAAATTATATAACTCCTACTTTTTATCTTTAAATATAAGAAAACCAATACTTAAAGCTAAACCAAAGCACAACGTAAATAACCACGCATTATAATGTTGGAAAGGGTGTGCTATAATGTTTATAACATCATTAAATAGATGTTTGGGGTTGCTTAATATTTCCCAAGAGTTATAGCGAAGAAAGCGACCTAAGTACATGCCAAAGCTAGTTAAAAAGAATACTGCAAAAATTATAACATAACTTATGGTGGAATTAAAGTGTTGTTTTAATAGGGTTTTAAAATCTGAAAGCGATAGGTAAAATAATAAGAGTCCATTTATTGCGAAAAAAGAAATCATTAAAACGTCTAGCCATAACATTGTAGAGCCGCTAGTTTTTAAATGTAATAAATCGGTAATAATATACGGTGCATTGGGTAAAAATAACAACCAAATAATAAAGTACACCGAGAGCTTTAACAAGTTTATTTTTTTTAAACTTACTAAATAGGTTGTAATGGTATAAGGCACAATAGCCAAAAACAAATTCCACATTAAAAAACGATAATACATGGTTTGTGTAATTTTCATTCTAATATATAATAGCGCAATACAGAAGCTTAATGATAAAAATAAAAGCGATAGTATTTTAAATCGTTTTTGAAATAGTGTTATTATATTATGCATGTTTACTTAGTTTTTTATCTATTAAAAAAGAGCAAATAACTCCTAAGGTATAGGCTATTAAATCTTGGATGCTAAAATGGCTACCTAGTATTAAATTTGCTAATAGATTATCTCTTAGGTTTAAATAATCTAAGAGGTTTGCAAGTTGTAAAAACTCAATACTAAAAGCAATTATTAAAACTGCTAATGCTATATATAGAGATTTAGTTTTTAGAATACTTTTTATTAAAGTATAGAGTAAAATAACAACTAAAAAGTCTCCAAAAGTATGCCTTATAAAACCACTTTTTAAGAAAGTAGCTATAAGTATTTCTATAATTAATAGAATGAGAAATAGTATAGAATAAATGATATTAAAGCGAAACACCATAAGCTTAAATGATTTCAATTTTTTTGCCTAAAAATTTAGGGTCTACATTAAAAATAATATCTGTTACTGCTTTTGTTTTTGCAATGTATTCTCGTAATCGAGTCTTTAATCCATAACGTCCAGTAACGTCTTTTGCATTAAACCCAATAGCTTTAATGCCATGGTGTTTTGCCAAATAAATAGCTCGTTGATTATGAAATTCTTGTGAGATTACAATAAAAGCATTTAAACCAAAAACTTCTTTAGCTCTAACAACAGAATCTAAGGTTCTAAAACCAGCATAATCTAAATAAATCTTAGACTCTGGAACACCATGTTTAATAAGATCTTCTTTAAAAGTTGAAGGCTCATCATAGTTTTTTCTACCGTTATCTCCACTAACTAAAATATAATCTATTTTATTAGCTTTATATAAAGCAACTGCCGCTTCAACTCTATACTTATAGTATAAGTTTAATCTACCATTAGAGAGTGTTTTTACAGCTCCTAAAACTAAGCCAACTTTATGCTTTTGTACTTGAGAGACTGTATTAAAGGTCTTATATTCTGCACTATGTTTTACAATGTTATTAGAAAGAATAATAAAACCAAACCCTAATATTGCTATAAAAAATAATCGTTTTAAGTATTTTATAATACGTTTCATGTAATGTAGTGTTTTAAGTGTTTATAAGGAGTCTATAACCATTTGAAAGTAGACAAAAGCTATAGGGATATTTAATGTGAGTACACCAATAGATTTTAATGTTTCTAGTTTTTCTTTATCTATAAATAAAGCAACGATGAGTATAATTAAAAGAATACTATTTATAACTATTGCTAGTAATACATACATATAACCTAACCAAATAATAAAGTTGGAAGTGTTAAATATAAAATGTAGTATTAATAACAACGTACCTATTGTAAAAAATAGAAGCGCAATTTTTATAGTTGCTTTTAATCTGTTCATAATTTTAATAATTAAGGTTTATAAATATGGCGCCTCTTATATCGCTAATAGAAACATGAAGCATATTTTTAAAGTTTAGATTATAAAACGTATTAGCATTTTTACCAATACGATATGATTTTAGATAGTATTTAATATAATCTGGAAGTAAAATTGTACCTAAAATAATGGCTCCGTATAAATAGGGGCTATGTTTTCCATTGCCAAGACTTAAATATTGTAATGCTATTTCATCTTCTACCTTAGTACCATAACCAGTAAGAACATGGTAAGCATCATGGCGTTCTACTTTTGGAATTAGTTCAAAGTTGTTTTTTTCTAAAAATAAACCTAAATGTTTTCCAAAAGATGTGTCTGGATAGGTTAGCAATTCTGCTTTATAAATTCCCCATGGTTTATGGTTTTTAAAAACATAGGTATATAGTGTTTTTGATACCTCAAATAGCCATATAATAAGTTGTTTTCTATATTTTTTCATGAGCGTTTAGTTTAGAGTACCATACCCAAGTTTGTAATAGTGTGAAAAAAGCAGATGCAAAAAAGGCTATAGCAAATAACTCATAGTTAAATAGATTTATAGCAAATAAACAGATGCTAAAAATTAATATCGCGTAGTAAGGAAAGTATGTTTTAAAAACCTGTTTTTTGCCCAGAGTATCTTCAAAAAACCAAAAAAATGGAAACACGGTAAATACTATTGTAAGTAAACAACAAATAAATATGGGGATTAGGGACAATAGTATAGATATAATTATTGAAACGGTAGGATATTCTGGTAATAGAATGATCCAAAATATACTAGTGGCTAAACCTGTAGCTTTTATTAATGTGTTTCCAATATTCATAATAAATTATTTTAAAGTCATGTTATCGTATACATACTCTTGCCAAGAATTATCTTCTAGTCTTTTTACATAATCTGCATGTTTTCTATAAATAGCGTGTTGTTGTGTTTCAGAAAAAAGTGGGGAATTTACAGAGGCTTTTAATAGCACAGTATTGTTATCTGATAGTGATATTAAGTAATTTGTATCTGTGCGTTCTGCATAATTTAGATTGTAATGCGTAATTGCTTTATCCCAATTAAAAGTGCTAGATATAATTAAAATAGCAAATGCTATTTGGGTATTTAACCTTAATAAATACCATAGATTTTTTATGTTTAGTACTTTAATAAAAGTGGTACATAAACCAATAAGCGTTAGTAGTAAATAAATATTAAGTCCAATGCGTTTATAGGTTAAACCGAAAGAGGTGATGTATTGGTAATTTTTAATACAAATAATAATAACCAATAAACTATTTAACATAATCCAAACATAAGTAAGTCGTTTTAAGCTTTTGCTTTTTTTATAAAAGTTTAAATCTCCTCTAAAAAAGTAAAGAATAATTATAATGGCTAGTAGTATTGAAGCAATTAAAGCATTAACACCACTATGTACTATATTAGAGAATTGCGAGGCAGCTGTAATATTGGTTTTAAGTACATATACAATATCGGTAATTAAAAAAAGAATAATTAATGTATTTAATAAACTCATTAAAACAACACCCAATTGTTTTTCGCTTTCTAATTTTTCTTCTAAAGAATTACTAGTTTCTATTAAATTATTCCCTGTTGCCAAATCTGAAGCCGTTAAAGGCTCTATTGCTATAGGTTGCGAAATATTACTAAAAAGATAGTAACCAAGTACGCTAAACAAAAGCCAGTGTAAATTGATAAAGCTAAAATCTATTTTAGAAATTAAATCATCAAACACTGGGTTTCCATTTCTATACAAACCAATAAATAAAGTAATAACTATAGCAGGAATCCCTATAATTTTAATCCAGTACCAATAATCAATTTTCTTTTTTGTGTTAGAATCTTCAATAGGTCTAGACTGTATGTTTTGGTTATAACGGTAAAAAAAAGCAGCGATAGTAGTGTAGCAACCATTTAACCAATTAACATAAATAGAAGCTTTATGTTCTGAAACTGTACCAATAAGAATAAAAAAGGACAATAAGTTAGCTATAATGGCTAAGTCAGACTGGTATAAAAACACTGCGATACTGCTTATTAAATAGCCCAATGCGATTACTACAATATTAACTTTAAAAAAAGCTTCCTTTTTATTAATATATAAAATGATTATAGTTAAAAGGCTAAATAATACAAGGTTTAAACCTAATCCTTGTTTATAAAATAAGGTGCTAAATCCTATAGCGGCAATACTATTGACTATTTGTTTCATATTTGTGTTTATAAAGTACTTTGAATTTCAAAGTAAATGATTAAAAAAAATGTGCTATTGTTTATTTATTAATTTTTCTAATGCGTTTATGTGTTTTTTAAATTCTATTTTACCTAAAGATGTAGCACTATAGCGTGTATTAGGTTTACGGCCAATAAACTGTTTCTCTACAGCAATATACTCAGCTTTTTCAAGCGCTTTTGTATGGCTTGCTAAATTGCCATCTGTAGCACCAAGCAATTCTTTTAAAGTCTTAAAATCGGCATATTCGTTAACCATTAAAACAGACATAATGCCTAATCTTATACGATGATCGAATACTTTATTTATGTTATTTATTATACTCAAAACAATAATTTAAGTTACTATTGTGCAATGCATTTCTATTTTGCATCGTACTTAAAATGCATCCATGTACCATAAACAATATGCATAACACCAAAGCCTAACGTCCATAGCCAAAAACCATAACCTGGGTACGCCGCACATATTAAACCTAAAACTATTTGAATAAATCCTAAATAACTAATATCTCCAATACTAAATTTAGAGGCGTTAACTAAAGCTAAACCATAAAAAATAAGCATTAAAGCAGCGGTTTGCCCATATTTATGTTGATTTAGAATGATAAGTATATATAAACCTCCCGTTATTAGCGGTACTAAAAAATTAAAGATTAAACGTTTGGATGAACTATCCCAAAAATTTTCACCATTTTTTTTAGCCTTTCTAATGGTTAAGTAAATACCTGTAACGATACTAAAAAATGCAATTAATATTAAATCTAAGACTACTAAATTAAAAACAGTACCATCTAAAAGTAATTTACCATAACTATAGTTATCTACTAGCCAATAAGCAACAGCCGCGCCAATTAGAGCATAAATTCCAGCTAGTATACCAGATAAGCCACTAAGAGAAATAAAACGCGATGATTTGTTCATCAGGTTCTTAATTTCACTTATATCTTTTAAATAATCTTGCTCACTCATAGTTAAAGTACTTTGAAATACAAAGTAAGTTAATTTTACTAAAACTAACAAGTTAAAATTTTATTAATTTTATGAAACATTATTTATTGTTATAAGACTAATATATTGAGCGCATTTTTATATGGAGTAATAAAGGTGTTTAACCAATTAAAAAATAAAAGAGAATGATAACATTATTATTAAATATAGCAAACGTAGCTGGTGGCATTTTACTAGGGTTAGCTACATTAGACAAGTGGGATGGCGAAAGTAATTTTTTTAATAAAATTGCAGGTGTTTTAGCACCATTTCAAACCATTATTGGTGGTACTTTAACTATATTAGGTATTATGAGACTTCTAGGAGGGCATGGTATATTGTTTAATATAGCAAGTATATTAGGTGGCTTTTTATTGCTAACACATGTTATAGGAAAAGCACCAGCGTTTGGAGACTCATTACAAAAACTATCGGATAAATTAATGCCTTTTAAAGCTATTATTGGTATTGCTTTAATTATAATAGGTTTAATAGGAATTTTTTAAAGTAGTAAATGAATCCGGCTGAAAATTACATAATAAATCAACCCGAACCTTACCGTTCTATATTATTGCATATACAAGTTATAATAGAACACACGGTTCCTGAAGTAGAATTAAAATACAAATACAAAATACCGTTTTATTATATAAACAATAAACCTTTATGTTACCTTAATGCAAGTCATAAAAAGCAATTTGTAGATGTTGGTTTTTGGATGGGAACGAAAATAAAATGCCATAAAGAGCATCAAGTTACCGAGAAGCGAAAGCAAATGTTTTCTTTACGATATACAAGTCTAGAAACTATAGACGATACTGTATTAATAGAAGTACTACAGGAAGCTATTACATTATATTAAAACAAAAACTGCTTATATAGAGTAAAGAGAGGGTTTAAATAGTAATTTTTTCGTTAAACCAAACTTGTTTCGGTATTTTATAATAGTTTGAAAACGTCATTCTTAAATAAATTCAGAATGACGTTTTTAATATTTTTCAGACAGCCTTTGTATTTTTAGTATAGATTGTTTTTGTTTAAGCACATGCTTTCGAGAATACATAAAACATCTCTGTGGCTATTTGTAAACTACGTTCCTTATATTTTTCTGCTTGTTGGGGTGTGTTATCGAAAGCTTTTGGGTCTTCAAATGTAATAGGAATACGTTTTTCTGCACCCACTATAAAAGGACAACCGCCATCGGCTTGTGAACAGGTCATAACTGCAGCAAATTCAGATTTTGGATTAAAATTATTGTCTAGTTCTTTAGAAAAACCAATAATTGGGTGCGCATTATCTGTATATTTTATACTGTATATAGGGTTATTACCTTCAGCAATGGTTTCTACTTTAAAACCAGTTTGTTCTAGTGTTTTTGCTACCATAGGAAAAAGAGCAGTAGACTCTGTACCTCCCGAATAACAGAATACATCTTTTATATTAAAATGAGCAGCTATAGTTTGCGCCCATATTTGAGACAAATGGCTTCGTCTAGAATTATGTGTACAAATAAAATTTATGCGTATAGCTTGGTTGGATGCTATTTTGTCTTTAATAAAATCTATTAAAGGTTGTAAGACCTGTTTACGCTCATCCGTAATAGTTTCTGGTTTTAAAATAGAAATTACTGTATTAATTTTCTTGTAGGTTTTCATCTGTTTATAATTTTAGTTTAGCAACAACCACTCTCTGGAGTACAACAACTAGATTCTTGTAAACTAGACATTTTTATTTTAGGTTTCTCTGTAGGAATACCACATTGGTCTTTTGCTAAACAGTCTGTTTGTTTTGTAGTTAGTATAAAATTAGTACCATCGAAATCTAAGCCAAACTTACCTATAGTTTCTGCCTGATATTCTACTTCTATTTCTAGATCTTCAATACCTAACACTTTCTCAGATAATTCTATAATATCAACTAGTTTTTCTGGGTGTAATCTATGGTCATAATCATTGGCATTCCATAGTTGAAAATTTACAACATCTTCTCTACGAACAGTTCCACCACAATCTATAAAGTGTTTTGTTATTTTACCAACTTCGGTAACGTGAAAATGATTAGGAACTAAATCTCCATTAGGTAATTTAAAAGTAATAGTCTCTAATGTACTTAAAGCTGATTTTATTTCTGATAATTTCATAACTATATTGGTTTATTGCAATTTAACGATTAATTGTTTCAAATTTTTTTAACAGCATTCTTCTTTTTTATGATTATCTAAATTTAGAAATTGAGACATAACGTTTTTCATAGTTATCCAATTTTCTTTATTTATACAATAGCAAACACTGGTGCCTTCTACACTTCCTTTTATTAAACCAAGATGCTTTAATTCTTTTAAGTGTTGCGAAATGGTAGGTTGTGCTAAGCCAATTTCGTTTACTAGATCTCCACAGAAACAGGTGTTAATTTTAAATAAGTGTTGCAGGATAGCAACTCTTGCTGGGTGCCCAAAAACTTTTGCATAGCCTGCAATTTTGTTTTGTTGATCTGTAAACATTTCTGTTTTTGCTAATCCCATTTTTATTTATGTATTTGTACATTGCAATATTACGATTAATGATTTTAATATTATAATAAATTCAAAAAAATATTAAAAGAGGTTTTTTTTTATCTGTATGTTAGCCTTTTACCTTAATAAGTCTTTTGCTATTTTCTAGTTGTTCAAACCAAATAGCGCCATCTAATTCTAGCTTTACCGTTTCTAGAAGGTAACATTCTCTTCTGGTTTTATCATCATTATAGGTGTAGAATAGTTCTTCTTCTACATCCATAATATAACCTAATTGCAAATTTTTATCAGCGAAAATACGGTACACTACTTTTTCATCTAAAGTAAATGGGCGTGTGTATATTATGTTTTTAATTTCTTTTTTAATGGTATCGAAAACAACAGGTTCGCTTTCAACCCAGATGTTTTTTATTATGATTTATGAAGACATTGATATGAGAAAATAGGTTGTTCTTTAATCGATGTTTGAGAGAATAGAAGATTAAATGTTAGAACGAAAAGTGAAAATTATAGTTTTTTGATGGTTAATGTAATTTTAATTTTTTGATTGATGATGTTAGTATTATTGTAGCAACCAAATACTAAAAATAACACTAGACAATATTGTCTAGTGTTATTTTTATAATACTTTAAATAGAATAATAGTTAATTATGAGATCCATCGCAATAGGGTGGATTTTTAGTTTGTTTGCAAGTGCATAAGTATACCGTTTTATCTTCTTCTACTGCAAAACGCATAGATGGTGTTGCTTCTGCTTTTCTGTGCGAACCGTTACAAAATGGTTGGTCTTCGCTATGGCCACAGGTACACCAAGCATATTTTTTACCAGCTTCTAATTCGCATTTTATAGGAGCGTCTCCGCCTCGTACATTATTTTCCATAGTATTTATTTTTGTGTTATAAATACTAAAATAAAAGATATTAGAGACTATTAATAACCTTTCTAATAGAAACAAGGTTAGTTAATAATGATTCTAAATTGTTAGATGTATACCTTCTATATTAGAATTGGCTTGTGCTGCGTAAAAAGGTTTGCCGTTTCTATAGTTGCCTTTTTTTAAAATGCGGTATTCTTGCGCAAGTTTCCAAATATAATCATAGCCGTCGTCTCCTATTTCTTTTTTCCTTTTTTCTATTGTTGTGTTACTATTAGAAACAAGATTAGCAATTATAGGGTGTACTACTGTCCACATGCCAAAATTATCTTTACCTGGAATTAAATCAGATTGTAATTCTGGAGCATCTCCAAATGTATTAACGCAGATAAGTCGGTCTTTAATTTTAAAATTATATTTGTTTTGAATTTTCTGTTCAAACATTAACATTACAACACAATCAATATCTTCATTATAAGCCGCAATTAAAAGGGGGTAAGTGGCTACAACTATAGCGCCTTGACTATCGCCAAACTTTATATGTTCTTCAATACGTTCAATGTAAGAAGCTATTCCCCATCTCCTCAATTTATATTTAAGCCTTTGTATAAGATTTAATAGTTCAGGCATGAGAAACTTTAACTTCTTTAAGTCTAGTGCAATCGCAATCGAATTGCTAGCAATAGTTGAATCGTCATGATATTTCGTACCCATTTATTAGTGCTAAAAGATGAAATATTAAAGAGTATTAACAACCTTTCTAATAGATACCAAATTCGTTAGCAATGATTCTAAATTATCTAAATGTAGCATATTAGCGCCATCACTTTTTGCATTTGCAGGATCAAAATGCGTTTCTATAAATAAACCATCTACATTATTTACTACTCCAGCACGTGCAATAGTTTCTATCATGTCTGGTCTGCCTCCTGTAACCCCAACTGTTTGATTTGGTTGTTGTAACGAGTGTGTAACATCTAGAACCGTTGGTGCATATTCACGCATGGTAGGAATGCCTCTAAAATCTACAATCATATCTTGGTAACCAAACATAGTACCACGGTCTGTTATCCAAGCTTTATCACTTCCAGAATCTTTAACCTTTTGTACTGCATGTTTCATCGCTTCCGGACTCATAAATTGCCCTTTTTTTAGGTTTACTACTTTTCCTGTTTTTGCAGCAGCAACTACCAAACTGGTTTGGCGTACTAAAAATGCAGGAATTTGTAAAACATCTACATATTGTGCAGCAAGAGCCGCATCGCTACTTTCGTGAATATCGGTTACGGTTGGCACGTCAAATTTTTCAGAGACTTTAGCTAAAATTTCTAATGCTTTTTCGTCCCCAATGCCTGTAAAACTATCTATACGACTTCTATTTGCTTTTCTAAAACTACCTTTAAATATGTAAGGGATTTCTAATTTGTTCGTGATTTCTATAACACGTTCGGCAATTCTGTAAGCCATATCTTCTCCTTCTATAGCACATGGGCCACATAACAAAAAGAAATTATTAGAATCTGTGTGTTTTATTTTAGGAATGTCTTGAAGTTGCATGTATAGTGTATTTCAAAATTAGATTGCAAAGATACTATTAATTCGGAGTTTATATTATGAAATAGAAATTATAGAAGGTAAAGTAATAGTAATTTTTAATATGGATGTTGTCTTTTAAATACAAACTAACCTCTCAAAAAGCTTGTAATAGATATTTGCAAAGAGACTCAACTAGCAATAATATGTACGACTTAAGTTATTATTTAATTCTTATTTCTGATATGGTTAATCGTATTTTATTGAGTTATTTAATATTTCTATAGTCATGATTTAATGATTTTTTTTACATCATTAAAATTTTTAGCTTTAAACTGTATAAAATAGATTCCAGATTTATAATTGCTTAAATCAATTGTTTTTTCATGGGTCGAGTATTTTTTTATAGCTTTTCCAGATATATCGAATATACTAATTTCTGTTAAAGAATCTATTCCTGAAAAATTAAGTTTGTTTTTTACAATTGTAGGATAAACAGTAACTTTTTTTATTGTAAATTCATCTACAGACAAAGAGTTGCAAGTTGAGTTTATTTGAGTAATACTGTTACAGCCATTACTATTATTTGTTACAGTAGCGGAGCCACCATTACTCAAATGAGCACAAATGTTATCTGTAGAACAAAATGCCAAGTTAGGGTTATATTGCATTTCTATACTTAAAAAGCTTTCAACATTTTGAATTCCGTTGAGAGTTTGAATATTGTCATTTAAATTAACTTCTAAGCGACTTAAGGAGTTTAAGTTTTCAAGCCCTTCTAAAGAAGTTAATTCATCATTATTTATAATATATAATGTTGAAGCAATAGAGTTTAGAGAAGAGAGTCCATTAAGGTTTAAAATAGAAGAAGTAGTTATTTCTAAATTACCACCGATATTAACAATATTATGAAGCCCATTTAGATTTTGTAAAGAAGGTTGTTCTCCTAAAATTTTCACATTACTATTTATTGAAGTAATTTGACTCAAAGCCGAGATATCATTTAATGAGTTATTATAAATTAATTCAAGAAACCCACCAATACTACTCAATGAGTTGAGGCCTGTTAAAGAAGTTAATACCACATTATTAGCAATATATAAATTACCACCAATAGTCGTTAAAGAGTTTAGGGCAGTAAGGTCATTTAAGTTATTATTAAATGAGATGTTTAAATTCCCATTTATTGTGTTAATATTATTTAACCCATTTAAATTTACAATATCATTTCCACTGATTTCTACACTCCCTAAAATTTGAGTGCAATTAGGATAATTTAATGGGAAATCATCGATTTGTAACTGGCTGGAAAAACTCACACCTCCTGATAAACATGTTTGTGAAAAAAACAAACAAGGTGAAAGTAATAGAGCTACAAATAAAATAAAATTAAAATGTTTTTTCATTATCCAAATGTTTTTAACATGCATATGCTTTTTAATCTTCAAGTGGTATCTTTCTGAGTTCGTTTCATACAATCACACTAGAAACATAGCCTAAAGGCAAAAGTACAACCTTTAAATTAACTTAATATAAATAGGAACTACAATAATTTAATAAAAACAGTGTTCATAGTTTTTGCAAATTCTTAACCAAGGTTTAACTGCAAAATGTAAGTCGTATAAAAAGACGGTCATGAATAAGCAAAATATGAAATCCTTAACTTATAAAATCACTATTTATACATAGTTTTACACCTGTTATTATAATCGAGTATAGAAGTATTTTTCGAGTAGCATCAAAAGAAAAAGTAAGAAGTTTAAACTAATAGCAGAGTAAAATAATACTATTAAAAAGCAGAATACCTCATGATGATGGTTAAAAAACACTTTTTTAATAAACTGTAAATTAGTTCTATTTGTCTATCACCTCATTTCTCTGCCAGCCTTCGTTATTTTAATCCCAAGGTCCATTTGTAGTCACATTTTTTGCTTTCCTATTCTTGTCAATTTTGTATAAACCGCCTGCACATCCTAACCAAATGGTTCCTTTTGTATCTTTTAAAAAAACCATTGTTGCAGTTGGTACTTTATAATTTACAAATTTATTATCTATATAATTGTAAACACCATTACTTGTTGTACTAATCCATAAATTGTTTGAGTTGTCTTTGTAAATCGTAAAAACATCATTTTGGTTCAATCCTTTCATTTTTGGGAAACTAATGAATTTGTGGTCGTTATATATGTTTAATCCGCCGTTACCAAATCGTTTTTTGGTATCAGAGTTATCTTTTTCTGCTACTCTTGTTCCAATCCAAATATGTCCTATTTTGTCTTCCACAATTGATTGAACATTATTAGAACTTAGTCCTTCTTTTGTTGTTAAATGTATAAATGTGTGTCCGTTAAATTTACTGGCTCCGTAACCATCTCTTCCAAACCACATATTTCCTTTTTTATCTTCTGTAATAGCAGTTATCCAATCTTTTGTGTCTGGGTTGACTTTAGTTTCTATTTTGGGGTAAGAAATAGGAAATTTTTTAAATCGAGTGCCGTTAAACTTACAAACTCCATTCCATGTCCCAATCCAAAAAGATCCTTTACTATCAATAAATAAATTGCTTATCATATTGCTGCAAAGCCCATCTTTTTCAGAATAATTTGTAAAATGGTCTCCATTAAATTTAGATAATCCCGCACCAGTTCCAAACCATAAGTTTCCTAAATTATCTTCAATAACGCTCGTTATTCGATTACTAGGTAAACCATCTTTTGTTGTTAAATATTTCAGATTGTTTCCATCAAATCTTGCAACTCCTTTTTCTAAAGTTCCAAACCAAATGTTACCCTTAGAGTCTTGAAATATTTCTACAACATATTCGCCAATTTGCGAACCTATGTTTTTAGGTAGCTTATTAAAGATATTATCATTGTCGTTATTTGAGTGAGATTGTCCTCTACATGAAGTTATAAAAGAGATAACGAAAATTAATAAATAGACTCTTAAAAATAAATAGGATTTTTTCATATTCGTTTTTTTCTCAAACTTAAGACGAAAGATGCTCTTTTGTTATTATGAAATGTAAAATTATGTCAAAGAAGTGTGAATTTTTTAATAAAGGAACTCGATTTGAAAGATTGTAACCAAATAAAAACTAGTTGTCTCAAAATTTTACAGTTGAATAATTAAAATGCACTCCTTAAAATCTAAAAGAAGTATAAAAAAGTATACTCAAAATTATTGTTAGTTCGGCTGCACTCTATCAATATCTTCTACAGTTTGCGTGCCTCCGTAAATAGTATTCATTTGTGCTTGAGTTAGTGGTTTAAATGTCTTTAACATGATATTATAGATTTATAATTAATAATAGAGAAGGTATAAAAATAAATTGAGTATCGTTATTGTTAATGAGAGACTTAGCTTAATTTTAACAGTAAATAAGCGTTGTGAAGTAAGAGAATATTCAAAAAAAAGATAAAATCTTATAAATCCATAAAAATTAAGTACCTTTGCACGCTTAAAATAAGGCACAAAGATTATGGCTAATATTAAAAACATCGCAATTATTGCGCACGTAGACCACGGTAAAACCACTTTGGTAGATAAAATTATGTACCACTGCCAGTTATTTCGTGAGAATGAAAATACTGGAGATTTAATTCTAGATAATAATGATTTAGAGCGTGAGCGTGGTATTACTATTACATCTAAAAACGTTTCTGTAATATATAAAGACACAAAAATTAATATTATCGACACACCTGGTCACGCCGATTTTGGTGGAGAAGTAGAGCGTGTATTAAACATGGCCGATGGTGTTTTATTATTAGTAGATGCTTTTGAAGGGCCAATGCCACAAACGCGTTTTGTATTACAAAAAGCGATAGACTTAGGGCTTAAGCCTTGCGTTGTTGTAAACAAAGTAGATAAGGAAAATTGTACACCAGACGAAGTACATGAGAAGGTATTCGATTTAATGTTCGAATTAGGAGCAGAGGAGTGGCAATTAGATTTCCCTACAGTATACGGTTCTGCTAAGAACAACTGGATGAGTGACGATTGGCAAAAAGAAACAGAGAATATCGAGCCATTATTAGATATGGTTATAGAGCATATTCCTGAGCCAAAAATTCCTGAAGGAAACACACAGATGTTAATTACATCGTTAGATTTCTCTTCATTTACAGGACGTATTGCTATTGGGCGTTTAACTAGAGGAGAATTAAAAGTAGGGCAGCAAATCTCTTTAGTAAAAAGAGATGGTTCTATAGTAAAAAGTAAAATAAAAGAACTTCATATTTTTGAAGGATTAGGCCGTAAAAAAGTAGACGAAGTACAAACAGGAGATATTTGTGCAATAGTTGGTTTAGAAGGGTTTGAAATTGGTGATACAGTTGCCGATATTGAAGCACCAGAAGGTTTAAAAACCATTGCTATCGATGAGCCAACAATGAGTATGTTATTTACAATTAACGATTCGCCTTTTTTTGGAAAAGACGGAAAGTTTGTAACATCTCGCCATATTAAAGACCGTTTAACTAAAGAACTAGAAAAAAACTTAGCATTAAGAGTTGAAGAAACAGGAAGTGCAGATAAGTTTATGGTCTTTGGTCGTGGAGTATTACACTTATCGGTTTTAATAGAAACGATGCGTCGTGAAGGTTACGAATTACAAATTGGACAACCACAAGTAATCATTAAAGAAATTGATGGTGTAAAATGTGAGCCAGTAGAAGAAATGACAATAGATTTACCTGAGCACGTTTCTGGTAAAGCCATTGAAATGGTAACACTTCGTAAAGGAGAAATGCTAAGTATGGAAGCTAAAGGTGAGCGTATGGTTTGTGAGTTTATAGTACCATCTAGAGGTATTATTGGTTTACGTAACCAATTACTAACAGCAACTGCAGGAGAGGCTATTATGGCACACCGTTTTAAAGAATACCAACCGTTAAAAGGAGGGATTCCAGAACGTCAAAACGGATCATTAGTCTCTATGGAGAAAGGAACAGCAATTCCTTATTCTATAGATAAATTACAAGATAGAGGAAAGTTTTTTGTAGATCCAGGAGAAGATATTTACGAAGGTCAAGTCATTGGAGAAAACTCTCGTGGAGATGATATGACAGTGAATATTACTAAAACGAAAAAATTAAGTAATGTCCGTTCATCTGGAGCAGACGATAAAGCGAAGATTGTACCAGCAATTAAATTCTCTTTAGAAGAAGCTTTAGAATACATCCAGAAAGATGAGTATGTAGAAGTAACACCAAACTTCTTAAGATTACGTAAAATATACTTAACAGAAGTAGAGCGTAAAAGAAATAAAATTATCTAAAATAAAAATACGTTTATAGTTTATTTTATACTATAAACTTTACACTATAAAAAAAGAGAGATACTGAAAAGTATGTCTCTTTTTTGTGAAAAGTAATACTAGTTTTTTTAGTTTAAAATATATCTAAGACGACTATTAGTACTTGAAATTCCGATGCAATTTCCTAATTTTGATTTGATTTTTTTGCTTGGTTTATCCTGAGCGAAGTCGAAGGGTTTTGTATCAAGACAAAATGAACAGAATTAAATAAATTAAACTAAAAGATTACCGCCTTCGCGGCAACAAGATGGAATTATTTGGAATCACTGGAACAGAATACATTGGCTACTTAGCTTCTTTTATGGTATTACTATCGTTTACCATGAAAGATGTTAAAAAACTAAGGTTAGTAAACATGACGGGTTGTATACTATTTATAATTTATGGGTTTTTAATGCCAACATTACGTATTGGTTTACCTATAATTATTGCAAACGCAGCAATTTTACTAGTAAACGTCTACTATTTATTTTTTAAGAAAGTCGCTTAAGTTTTTCTATATTTACAAAAAAAATAATAATGCACTTTCTATATTTCGATCCAGGATTAGGCGCTATGATAATTCAAGCTGTAGTTGCAGCGGTAGCAGCAGTTGTTCTGTTTTCTAAAAATGTAATGTATAAAATAAAACTATTTTTAGGACTTGTTAAAGAAAGTGATAATGAATTATTTGACGATATTAACGTTGAAGATTCCGATATAGAAAATAAAACAAATAGTGACGAATAGAAAAGCACACTCGTCGTCGTTTAGAGATCCTTCTGGCTATATTTTTACAGAACAAGGCTGTATTAAACGTGTTATAAACCCTATTTACTTTAAACAATATCAAAAATTAAAAGACTCTGGAGTTTTTAATACTCTGTTTAAAAGCGGGTTGTTAATTCCTCATAAAGAGTGTTCCGCATCCAATGAGGCTATTATTATTCAGCCAGAAACTATTCCATTTATAACCTATCCTTACGAGTGGAGTTTTAATCAATATAAAGCAGCAGCCTTACTAACGTTAAAACTTCAAAAGTTTTGTTTAGAAAAAGGGTTTTCTCTTAAAGATGCATCTGCCTTTAATGTTACATTTCATAAAGGAAAGGCTATTTTTATAGATACTCTATCTTTCGATTTTTATGAAGAAAACACGCCATGGCGCGCATATAAACAGTTTATAACTCACTTTTTTGGCCCTTTATTATTAGCACATTTTCATGGTTCGGAAGTACTAAAACTAATAAGCAATTTTATAGATGGTATTCCTGTAAAAACGATAGCATCTATGCTACCATTTAAAACAAAATTAAATCCGTTTTTATACTCTAATATCCATTTATTAGCAAAGTTTGAAGCAAAGCATAACGAAGATTATAAGGGAGAAACACAAACAAGGGCACTATCTAAAAAAGGGCAACTAAATATTATAACGAGCCTCTATAATTATATTAAAAAATTAGAGTTAAAGGAGCAGAGCGAGTGGGGAGAATATTATAATAAAACTAATTATTCTGATGCAGCTTTTAATATAAAAGCAGATATAATAAATAACTGGATAACAAAGTTAAATGCCAAAACAGTTATAGATGTTGGAGGAAACGATGGTACCTTTGTACGACGCATAAAAACTAATTTAGTACAAGCTTTAGTATGCGATATAGATAACAATGCTGTAGACTATAACTATAAACAGATAAAACAAAACAAAGAGCAGTTTATAACACCATTTGTTTTAGATGTTTTAAACCCATCGGCAGCAGTAGGATTTAATAATGCCGAGCGTTTTTCATTTTTAAAACGAATTCAAGATTTTGCTCCAGATGTTACTTTAGCGTTGGCAGTAATACACCACATGTCGTTATCAGGAAATATAACCTTTAAAATGTCGGCTGCATTTTTTGCCTCTTTTTCAAAGCAACTTATTATAGAATTCCCGAAGCGAGGAGACTCATGGGTAGAACGCTTGCTAAATAGTAAAGGAGAATTTAAAGACCACTTTAATTTTTATAATATTGAAACCTTTGAAGAAGCCTATCTGTCGTATTTCGATATTGTAGGAAAACAAGATATTGGCGATTCTAAACGTGTACTATACCTTTTAAAAACGAAATAAATTGCGTCAAAAAATTATTCAATTTGTAAATAATAAAAAACAATACCCAATTATTACAGGGGTTGCTTCAGGATTATATCCTATGTTATATTATTACAATTCTAATTTTACTTACATTAATTCATTAGAGCAATTTTTATTCTGTTTACTTACATTTTTAGTTATTCCTATAGTTGGGTTTTATATAATAACAAAGCTTGTTAATCAAATTAAAATTTTAAATAAACTGGCAAAATTTAGTTTACCAATATTAAATGCATGCTGGTTTAGCCTATTAATGTTAGTAAGTAGCTATGGTATAAAACGAAGAACTTTACTGTTATTAGTATTAATGATTGCAACAGGAGTAGCCATTGTAGTGCATAAACATTATAAAAAAATTGTTGTTCTACAATTTTTAATGGCAGTTACGGTTTTGGTTACTTTATTACCACAAGTATTTAAATATGCTACAGCATCTAACCAATGGATGGAACAAACAGATGGTATTACGTCTGCAGTTTTTAAAGCAAAGCCAAATATTTACGTAATACAAGTAGATGGTTATGCAAATAAAGAAGAATTAAAGAAAGCACCATATAATTTTGATAATAGTACTTTTGAAAAAACGTTAGAAAATAAAGGCTTTAAATGGTATGCTAACTACCGAAGCAATTATTATTCTACACTAAGCTCTAACACTTCGTTTTTTGCAATGCGACACCACTATCATCAAAAACCAAATAAACCCTATCAAGAGTTAATAAATTCTAGAGAGATAATAGTGGGTGAAAACCCTGTAATCTCTATTTTAAAAAAGAATAATTACAAAACACATTTACTGTTAGAAAAGCCTTATTTTTTAGTAAATAGACCAAAAATAGCTTACGATTATTGTAATATTAGTTTAGATGATGTAGACTACTTAGGAAGAGGGTTCGAAATTAAAAAAGACTTAGAAACTGAATTAAACAAACTTTTAGAAACTAATAAAACGTCAGAAAATTTCTATTTCATTCAGAAGTTATTACCAAGCCATATAACAAATGCTACTGACTCTTCAAAAGATAAGGAAACGGAAAGAACGTTATATTTAAAACGATTAAAAGAAGCTAACGTTTGGCTTACAGAACTTATAACTAATATTGAAACAAAAGATAAAAATGCACTAATAGTAGTATCGGCAGATCATGGTGGATTTGTAGGATTCGATACAACTAAAGAAAGTACCGTAAAACAAGAAGCCGAAGCGTTAGTAAAAACAATTTTTACCTCTACATTAGCAATAAAATGGAGCACCAAAGCCCCAGAGTTTGATGATGCTTTTAAAACACCGGTAAACTTTTTTAGAATTTTATTTGCACACTTAAGCGAAAATAGAAGTTACTTAGAACATCTGCAAGACGATAAAAGCTATATTATAATAAGCAAAGGCGCACCTTTTGGCGTGTACGAATATATAGATGAAAACGGGCACGCCGTTTTCAATGCTATTGCTAACGATTAACCTGAGTATGGGAAAACATTATAGTAAATGTATTTACTTTAATTCGCATTAATCAATGGATTAAAAATGCGTTTGTTTTTCTGCCTATATTTTTCGATCAGCAGTTTACCTCTTTTTCAGCATTACTAGATGGAGGTATTGCTTTTTTAGGCTTCTCATTAATAGCCAGTGCTATATACTGTTTTAATGATTACATAGATGTTGATTTCGATAAAAATCATCCTGAAAAGAAGCACAGACCTATTGCAAGCGGTGCTATTAAAAAACAACAAGCTATTGTATATATGTTGTTGCTGCTATTAAGTAGTATACTAATAACATATTGTTTTAATGGTATGAAGTTAACCACTGTTGTACTTATTTACTTTGTGTTGAATATATTATATACTTTAATACTAAAAAAAATAATAATTATAGACGTTATTACTATAGCTTCAAGCTTTGTGCTACGTATTGTAGCGGGTGGAGTAGCAGCTAGTATAGTATTATCGCATTGGATAGTAATTATGGTGTTTTTACTGGCCCTTTTTTTAGCACTAGCCAAACGTAGAGATGAAGTGTTGATTTATAAAGAGACAGGAACAAAAGTTAGAAGCAATATAGAAAAGTATTCGTTGCCACTAATTAATACAATACTAATAATTATAGTTATCATAATTACGGGAGCTTATATATTATACACCCTATCTCCAAGCATTATTGCGCAATTTGAAAGTAAGTATATTTATATTACATCAATATTTGTTATTTTAGGATTTTACAGATATTACAAACTAATTCAACAAAGAGTGAGTTATGCAAATCCAACAAAAATTCTACTAAGCGATTTAAAAATGCAGCTTATAGTTTTAGGATGGCTTGTTTGTTTTTATGTGTTAATCTATTAAAAAAATGACAACCTTGTTAAAAAATATTGTTACAATTTGGAATAAGTATGCACTAGGTATTACTGTGTTTTTTGTTGTATGCCTATTAAGTTTGTTATCCTTTCAAGGATTCGATATGTGCGACGAAGGTTGGTATATGACGTTCTACCAGCAAATATTTAATGCGCCAGAAACAGTAGAGTATAATTTTGCATTTTGGTTAACAGGAATTGTGGGTGGTATTTGGTATGAGCTATTTTCAGAAGGCGGTATACTATCTTTTAGAGTGCTAAGCATAGTAATAATAGTAGCTACAATAATAATAGCCTATATGCTACTAAGTCGATACATAAAAAAAGAGTATGTTATCGTTGGATTACTAATGGTTATGTTAGTTAATGATTTTGGTTATCTCGCTTTTTATTACAATCACTTATCTGGGTTTTTAGCAGTATGTATCGTCTATTTTATAGATAAAGGTTTAAGAAAACAAAGCCTATTAGAACTAGCTATAGCAGGACTTTTAACAGCAGTTAATGTCTTTTCTAGATTGCCTAACGTCACGCTATTTGTGCTATTATTAGTATTTCCTGCTCAATATTTTTTCGATACAACAACGACTAAAAAGTACATTCTAAAACAAATAGTCGCTTTTTTAGGCGGGTCAATACTAGGATTCGTAATCGTGTATTTAGTTATGCTAAGTTTAGGACATATAGACGTTTTTAAAAACGCCGTTTCTGGGATTATTAATAAAGGTAGCAATGCAGACAGTAATCATAATATTACGCGATTACTAGGCTTTTATGCTAAGGAATATATTAAAATAATAAAATTTAGCCTTAATATTATACCCATAGCAATTGTAATTGCTATAATGAGTAGTTACTCAAAACGAGTTTCCTTTTTAAAACCACTTGCATATATTATTGGTGTTGGAATCATTGCCTTCTTATTTAGAAAAGATGCAGTTTACAGTTTGTACTGTTTAGGACTAATGGGAGCAATCTATTTAATACTAGCAAAAACTATAACACCAGCAATTAAAAGTATTGCCTTTTTAGCATTAGTAATTGCTGTATTATTACCAATGGGTAGTGATGGCGGTATACATAATGCAGGTTATGTTTGTATTTGGTTAATATTACCTGTTTTTATGCATGCATTTGCAACATTACAAAGAGCAAACATGCAAATAAGTTTAAGCCATGGAGATGTAAAATTAAACGTTTCTAAACATGACTTTAATACATTTTTAATAATACTAGTCATTTCGTTTTTTATAGTTAAAGGCTATAAAATTTCTAAAGAAGCTTACTTTGATGCGGGCAGCCGTTTACATAAAACATATACTATACATAATACATTAGCTAATGTGTACACAACAAAAGAGCGAGCAGATATAACAAATGCTGTTTTGCAAGCACTAAAGCCACATGTAAAACCTGGCGATTATCTTTTGGCTTACGATAATATACCAATGCTTAATTATTTAACAAAAACAAAACCCTACATGGGTATTTCGTGGGTTTGGGTATACGATAGTAAAACGTTTGAAACTAAAATAAAACAAGCGGAGGAAACTATTCCCTATTTACCAATAGTTGTGCAACAAAAATTTAGAACTATTGTGTCGTTTACAGAGCCAGATGAAAACTATATGAGTGAAACCAAAGAAGAAAGTTACATTTATAAAAGAGGACGCGTAATAGCTATGAATAACTTCTTAAAACGAAATAATTACGAAGTAATATGGAGTAACTCTCATTTTAATATTTTAAAATCAAATCCATCAAAATACTAACTAATGACTACTATTGTTGCTTTTGATTTTGATGGAACACTAACTAAAAAAGACTCTTTCCTTAGATTTATAGCATTTAGTAAAGGAAAAGCAAGTTTGTATTTAAGCTTACCCTATATTTCAATTTTGTGGGGATTATTTAAATTAAAAATTTTAAAAAGACAATACGCTAAAGAAGCTATTTTTAGTTATTTCTTTAAAGGAATGTCTATTGATGATTTTAATACAGCAGGTGTAGCATTTTCAAAGGATATTGATAACATGTTAAGGGCAGATGTAAAAAACAAAATAGCATCGTATGTAAAAGCGAACTATAAACTAGTTATAGTAAGTGCCTCTATACATAACTGGATTGCACCCTGGGCCAAACAAAATAATATAGAAACCGTTATTAGTACACAAATAGAGGTAGATGGTTCAGGATTAATTACAGGAAAGTTTAAATCCTTAAACTGTGTAGGACAAGAGAAAGTAAACCAGTTTCTAAAAATGTTTCCAGACAGAACCGATTATAAACTTATTGTTTATGGCGATACAGAAGGAGACAAAGCATTAATGGATTTAGCCGATGCAAGTTATTTTAGGTATTTTGAGTAAACTGTAATGTCTATTTTTGTATTGTAATAGAATAATTAAAAAGCAATAGTGTTTTTTTTAATAAAAGAGTTATATTTCAAATTCTATAATCAATAGATTAAATCAGTATTGATCTACACCATTCAAAAATATAAAACGGACCACAAACAACTTTGGAATACATTCGTTTCCGAAGCCAAAAATGCTACGTTTCTATTTCAACGTGATTTTATGGAATACCATAGTGATCGTTTTGTAGATTATTCCCTGTTAATTTTTAAAGCAGAAACTTTAGTCGCAATATTGCCTGCAAATAAAGAAGGAGAGACGATACATTCGCATCAAGGTCTAACCTATGGCGGCTTGGTAATAAAGGATGATTTAAAACTAAAAGACACCTTAGAAGTTTTTAAAAGTTTATTACAGTTTTTAGAAACCGAAAAAATTACAAAGTGTAACATAAAACTATTACCACCTATTTACACAACAGCGCCAAGTGAAGCACTAGAGTATTTATTGTTTATTCTGAAAAGTGATTTATATAGAAAGGATGTATTATCTGTTATCGATTATAATGCTTTCCCAAAAACGCTATCTAAAGTTCGTAAACGCGGTTTAAAACGAGCTGAAAAGCATGGTTTAACAATAAAAGAAGAACCAAATTTTGAAGGGTTTTGGAATACCGTTTTAATACCAAACCTAGAAAAACGATTTAATAGAAAACCTGTACATAGTTTAGCAGAAATAGAAAAATTACATCAACAATTTCCAAATAATATTAGACAATTCAATGTTTACTATAATGGAACTATAGTAGCAGGAACAACTATTTTTGAAACCAAAACTGTTGCACACGCACAATACATTTCTGCAACCGAAAATAAACAAGAATTAGGAAGTTTAGATATGTTATTTTATCATTTAATACATGCCGTTTTTAAAGAGAAACACTACTTCGATTTTGGAATTTCTAACGAAAACCAAGGAAAAAATATAAACGAAGGCTTATTATATTGGAAAGAAAGCTTCGGTGCTAGAACAATAACACAAGATTTTTATAGTTTAAATACTACTAACCATAACCTTTTAGATGGAGTATTGCTATGATAAAGTTTCTAGATTTACATAAAGTCAATGCGCGTTTTGAAGCCGAATTTAAAAATCAGTTTCAGCAATTTTTAGACTCAGGATATTACATTCTAGGAAAAGGTGTATCTACATTCGAAACCAATTACGCTAACTATTGTGGAACCAAACACTGCGTAGGCGTTAGTAATGGTTTTGATGCTTTGGTATTAATCTTTAAAGGCTATATCGCATTGGGACTATTAAAAAAAGGAGATGAGGTTATTGTGCCCGCCAATACTTTTATAGCTTCAGTTTTAGCCATTTTAGAAGCAGGCTTAATTCCTGTTTTTGTAGAACCCAATACTAAAACATATAATTTAAACCCTTTAGAAATAGAACAGCACGTTACTACTAAAACAAAAGCAATTTTAGTAGTACACTTGTACGGCCAGTTAGCAGAAATGAAGGCCATTAAAAATATAGCAGATAAACATAATTTAATACTAATTGAAGACGCCGCACAAGCTCATGGAGCAACAAATGCTAATGGAAAGCGAGCAGGAAATTTAGGAGATAGTGCAGCGTTTAGTTTTTATCCTGCTAAGAATTTAGGCGCATTAGGAGACGGAGGAGCCATAACAACAAATAATGATGCATTAGCAGCTATTATAAAACAGCTACGTAATTACGGAACTGTTTCTAAATATGAAAACGAACGAATAGGAGTTAATAATCGTTTAGACGAAATACAAGCCTTGTTTTTAAATGTAAAACTAAAGCAATTAGATAAAGATAATTCTATAAGACAAACCATAGCAAAAGGGTATATAAAAGGTATTGAAAACGATAAAATAACATTACCATTTTATAATGATTCTAAAAATCATGTATTTCATCAATTTGTAGTTTTAGTAGATGATAGAATAGCCTTTATAAACTATTTAAAATCAGAAGGCATAGAAGCATCAATACACTACCCAATACCACCACATAAGCAAAAAGCCTTACAGCAATACAAAAGTTTAAAATTACCCATAACAGAGCAGATTCATAGTACATGCGTAAGTTTACCAATTAGTCCTGTATTGTCGTTAAATGATGCTACCAATATTGTTAACGTAATTAATAATTTTTAATGGCCTTTAAAAAATTACTTACGTATTTTAAACAGCACACATTACTTAAGATAACATCGCTTAACTCTATAGTTATAGCTATTAGGTTAGTTATTTCTTTTTTCATACAAAATTTATTAGCAGAAACTATAGGAGCAGCAGGAATTGCTAAAGTAGGACAAATTAGAAGTGTTTTAGCAATGTTAACAAGTGCTTCTTCCTTTGGTATTTTTAATGGGATAGTAAAATATACAGCAGAGTTAAAAGACGAAAAAGAGCAATTACAGAAAATGTTCTCCATGGCATTTATATTTCTACTGTTAGGAACTATAATTTCGGCCTTTATTTTATTTGCGTTTTCAGAAAGTATTTCTGTATACCTTTTTGGCAATAATAACTATGTGTCTGTTATAAAAATATTAGCTTTTATAGTACCGGCAATAGCATTAACAGTTCTATTTAAAGGTATTTTAAATGGCTTAACAGCCTATAAAAAGTATGCGAAGATAGAACTCGTTTCCTATTTACTATCTAGTATTTTATTAATAGCCTCTTTGTTAAAATTTAGCTTATTGGGGGTTTTAATAGCTATAGCACTAACACCATTATTACAGTTGTTAGTTATTGTGTTTGTTTTTGGAAAAACATTAAAACAACATATAAATTTTAAAGGAGTAAAATGGAATACCCCGTTTGCTAAAGCATTATTAACTTTTACCATAATGTCTGTAATCTCTACAATACTATTAAACTATATAGAGATTGATATAAGAGCGCAAATTACAGATAAAATAAACGAAGCCGAAGCGGGGTATTGGACAGCAATGTTGTTTATCTCTAAAAACTATATGGTATTTTCAACAGGATTATTTACGCTATATGTAATGCCTAAATTTGCAGGAATATACGATGGGAAGACTTTTAAAAAACAGGTTATTTATATTTATAAAACCCTATTGCCATTGTTTGGGTTAGGGATGTTACTAATCTACTTGTTTAGACATTTTTTAATAGCTATAATATATCCAGGTTTTGAAGCCATGGAACCATTATTTAAATGGCAATTATTAGGAGACTTTGTAAAACTAATAGCTGTGGTATTATCATATCAATTTATTGCTAAAAAGATGTTACTTAGTTTCGCTATTACAGAAATTACATCATTATTAGTATTTTATTTTTTATCGATGCATTTAGTCGATTCGCATGGAACAGAAGGTGTTGCAATGGCTCACTTATATAGGTATATTGTGTACTTTATACTTGTTTTAATAGCTATTTGGTATCATTTTAAAAATAACAATGTTTTAGAGCATAATTAATTATTGTTCCAGTAATTTAAATATCTATTTGCAGCATCAATATAATTATGTTTTTCCTCTATAAATTGCCTAGCATTTTTAGAAATTTCGACTATTTTTTGTGGATTTAAAATTAACCACTCTAATTTTTTTACAATAAAATCAACATCAGGTAAAATATTTATGGCAACTAAATCTTCTTTTAAATTATAATAATCTAACCACTCTATTTCAGCGCCTGTAAAAACAACTTTACCTTTAGCCATAGCCTCTAGTGCGTTATAGCCTTGATCGAAACTATAAACTTGATCCATTAAAATATGTGCATCATTATAAATTTTTATGTAGGTTTCATACGGAATATTACAAGTACTTTTTACAGACACTTTATTGGGGTACTTCTTAGCAATAATCTTTAATGCCTCATCAATGATTTCACCTCCTTTTTTTATAGTATTACTTTTATTAATGCCATGAAAAATAGTTATTGTCTCATTAATCTCTAATGGAGAATAAATAATAGTATCTGTATTTATAGGGTTTGGAATCATCCCTAAATATTTTGGATGATTTAATAGCGGTAAATGGTAATCTATATCTGAAGCAATAACGCCATTTATATTATTAAAAATAAATGAGTGTAATTTATAATGAGAAGGACTTAAGTATTTAAGAACAAATTGATATTCTTTAGTTAAACCCATTTCATGATAAGGAGTCATAATAGAATATCTAATTTTTTTATCATAAGCATATTTTACACTACTATAATCTGTGCCACAGGATAACAGAAAAAGTTTTTTATTTTGTTTTAAAACAGCTTTTAAAAAACGAATTTCTAACTTAGTACTCGTGTTAACAACCTTTTCATTAATTAATTGTACAAGATCGAAGTCTTTTAATTTAGGAAGAGTAGCTTTAAAATTATAGTAGTTTTCTAATTCATGTAAGTTAATACCAGTAAATTTTAAAATTAGTTTACTTAAAACCTTTAGAGCGCTATATTTTAAGACTTTAGATTTAATCTTAATATCTGCTGGGTAATCTTTAAAACCATCGCCAGTACTAATAAGAGTTACCTCGTGTCCTAGTTGTATTAATCCTTCTTTTAATGAATTATGTAACCTACTATACTCTCCTATTAATAAAATCTTCATTCACTATATTTGTTGGAAATATTAAATAAGTTTGCTAAAAATAACCAATGCAAAGTAATAATAAAAAAAAGATATGTATTGTAGTGTCTTCATTAGGAAGAGGAGGAGCCCAAAAAGCATCGGCAACACTGTCTAAAATGTTACACGCTATTGGTTATAAAGTGCATATAGTTAGTGTTTTAAATCAAGTAGAGTACGATTATAAAGGCACGCTGTTTAATCTAGGAGAACTAAAAGATAAAAAAGATACTTTTTTAGGCAGGTTAGATAGACTTCGTAAATTTAAAACGTATTTA
The DNA here is from genome assembly GCF_053601615.1 of Pontimicrobium sp. MEBiC06410. Classification (NCBI taxonomy): domain Bacteria; kingdom Pseudomonadati; phylum Bacteroidota; class Flavobacteriia; order Flavobacteriales; family Flavobacteriaceae; genus Pontimicrobium; species Pontimicrobium sp. MEBiC06410. Next base: position 56,240 of record NZ_JBSHNT010000147.1, on the reverse strand, counting down.
AAAAAGCATCAATTCGATTGTATAATAGACAATAGAGCGCGAGTGTCTGCATATAGAGCGTTTTTAGTAAGTAAATTTATTTATAAAAACTGGCCTGTAGTTTATGTTATTCATAACTATAAAACAAGTCATGCCTTTTCTCGTTACAATTGGTTAAGTAAATTGCTCTATAAAAATGAAAATATGGTTGCGGTCTCTAATGAAGCAGCAACAAAATTTAAAAAGAAGTTTAGTTTAAAAAGAGTGACAACAATTTACAATGCTTTCGATGATAGTAATGTTAATAAAGAAGATAAAGGCGTAACACCGCAAGAATTAAACTTAGATAAATATATTATTTTCTTCGGAAGGATTAAAGATAAACACAAAAACTTAAAACTTTTATTAAACGCATATAAGGTATCAAAACTTTCTGCGTTAGACTATAAATTATTAATATTGGGAGACGGTGAAAATTTACAAGAAATTAAAGATTACACCGCACAATTAAATCTAAATACAGACGTTGTTTTTAAAAGTTATGTTGTTAATCCAGCTTATTTAGTCGAAAATGCCAGATATACAGTTTTAACAAGCAGGTATGAAGGGTTTCCTATGGTTTTAATAGAATCTCTGTCTTTAAAAACACCAGTAATTTCAGTAAACTGTAAGTCGGGGCCAAAGGAGGTAATTATTAATGAAGAAAATGGGCTGTTAGTTGAAAATTATAATGTAAATGCTTTTGCAGAAGCCATGAATAGGTTAGTGCTAGATGATACACTATATCAAAAATGTAAGAGTAATGCCAAACAGAGCATAGCACGGTTTTCAATGGAGCGTATAGCACAAAACTGGAAACAATATATAGAGCAACTATAAAGCAAAAAAAATAAAAATGTAAATGAAAAAAAATACAATCGATTCTACAACCGTTATAGAAATCCCAAGAATAGTAGACGAAGGAGGGAGAGGAAATCTATCTGTTATAGAAAAAGACTGTTTACCATTTAAAATAGAACGTGTTTATTATTTATACGATGTACCTATAGATGCTTATCGAGGAGGACATGCTCATAAAAACTTAAAACAATTTTTATTACCATTAAGTGGTAGTTTTGATGTTATTTTAAAAGATGGAAAAAATACTAAAACAGTAACACTTAATAAACCTAATAAAGGCCTATTAATAGTTCCTGGAATTTGGCGAGAGTTAGAGAATTTCTCTTCAGGAGCTGTGTGTTTAGTATTAGCTTCAGATGTTTATAAAGAAGACGATTATATTAGAGATTTTGAAGAATTTGTTGCTGCTAAAAAGTAGTCTAGATTAAAGAGAGTTTACTTTTTTTGAAGTATAACACATATATGAGATTTTATAAAACTGTAAAACTCCAATTAAAGGTCTGTCACTTGTTAAATTTAAACACATAATTGGTTTTAATAGTTTATACAAACTACTAAAAAATGAAATTAAGTGGTAGCGTTTCAATTTAAGGTATAACAACAATAGGTCATTGCTGTGGGCTGTAATAGTATTAGAATTATATAAGTGAATTAAAGTTTCGGCAGCCTGTTCTTTTTTCTTTAAATAATCTTTACTTTTCTCAATACCTAAATGATAGACTTCATTATCTGTATGGAGTACTTTAATACAATGTTGTTTTAGTAAGGCTCCAAAATAATTATCGTAGCCATAACCTTTTCCATTCATTTTAGTATTAATGGTTTCAAAAATAGATTTTCGTATTAAATAATTAGCAGAAATAATAACTTTATATGGGTTATGGTTTCTTTTTACAGAAGAGACTTGTTCTTTTGTTTTTCCATATTTCCAACGTAAAACATAATTTTTTTTAGGCTTATCTTTATAATAAGCAAAGCCTCCAAAAATAACATCGTAACCTAGTTTTGTTTGCAATATATAATCATGAATAAAAGAGCTTTTTTTTGGAAGCACATCTGCATCAAGAAATAATAACCAATTGTATTGCGCTTTACTAGCTAAAAATTGTCTAGCACTCACACGACCTAGATTAGATTTATTAATTAAAACCTGAGTGTTTGTTAAGTTTAAACTTGTATTTATATGTGTAGTACTACCATCTTCAAGAATAATGATTTCAAAATCGACAAGACTAGCTTTTAGTTGCTTATGTACAGTTTGTAACAGCGCACTTATGTCGTAATTATATGTGGGAATTAATACCGAAATCATACATGATATATCTTCAAAAGTACACCTTTTCTATATTCAATAATAACGTTTATGTCTTTTTTTAAAAATAATAGTCAGTATTGTTTGGCATTTCTTACAAAAATATTCATTGGAGCTTATATACCTTCATATTTTGAAGATAATTAAAGAGTAACTTATATGAAAAAAGAAAAAAAATAAGGTTTTGAAAAAGAAAAGAGGTTAATAGATAAAATATTAACTTGCAAGCTTACTTATAGAATACTCTAACTACTTTTATGGTTATAAGTAGGATTAATGTAAAAGTGTAAAAATTAATTAATGTTTAAAAAGCAATTTTTATTTACAGATAAGCAAGTACAATTACTAGGTAACTTTAAAGAAGTTACTATAGGTACGTATTATTTGCAGTATAGTAAAATATTAAATTATACTACCGCCAGTAATACCGAAACAACAATACATTTACTTGGAGATGTTTTTAGCTATAAATCGCCAGAGTTATCTAATTATAATATTGTAGAACACTTATTACTAGCAAATACTTTCGAAGCCTTTTTAGTGAATCTTTCGGAGTATTATGGGCAGTATGTTATTATTTATAAAAATGAGACAGAGTTAATTCTGTTAAATGATGCCTGTGCACAATCCGAAATATATTACACTACAAATTACAAAGCTTTTGGATCGCAAGTAAAAATATTAGAACAATGTGTAAATACAATTCCGCATAGTAATCCAGAGGCAAAAGCATATTATAACTCAAACGAATTTAATAAATTAAGACTGTTTATTAATAACACGACTCATGTTGAAAATGTAAAGCATTTATATGCAAATCACTATATCGATATTAATAAAAAAGAAATAAAAAGATTTTACCCTAACCAATCAAATTATAAAATAACTATAGATGAAGCAGTTGTTAAAGTTGCAACAATGCTAAAAGGCTATTTAAAAGCAATTTCTTTAAGGCATAAAATATGTTTACCAGTAACAGCTGGTTACGATAGTAGAGTTTTGTTTTTGGCAAGTTTAGGTTTAGACTGCAACTATTTTGTAACACGGTTTAAGGAGATGGGGGATAACCATAATGACTTGGTAATCTCAAAAAAACTGGTAGAGCTCTACGGTAAAGATTTTAACATTATAGAAGATAATATTCTTAAAAAAGAGGACTTTGACCCCAATTACGAGAAGAGTTTAGACTTTCCATTATTTTTAAGTCCAGATTTAGTTAACGGTAGAGTTATTATTAATGGAAACATAAGTGAGATAGGACGCAATGGACTTTATTACATAAAATGGATAACACCAAAAAACCTCAATGTTGCTAATTTTTTTAAACGCCATCCGTTTATAACTCAAGAATATAGTAAGTGGTTAAAACAAAATAAGAAGCGTTTAAAAGCTCTAAAATACCATGTTTTAGATATCTTTTTATGGGAACAATTTATGGGAATTGTACATGGAAAGGCTAAATCTCAAAATAAAGAATTAGGAGTAACAGTTATGAGTCCATACAATTCAAGACAGCTTCTAGATATAATGTTACGGGTAAATAGAAATAAAAGAGACCGCTTAGACAATGAGTTCTTTAATAAAATCATTGCACATTTATGCGATAATAATGAAGCAGTAATAAAACTACCTATAAACCCGAGTGCTTCAAAAATGAAATATTTAAGAATTAAAAAATTTAAACTGCACAAACTATATAGTACTTTAAAAATTAAATTAAAATCCCTGTAAATTGAAAAAAAACTTAGTAATTATTATCACAGCACTTGTTGGTGTTATAGCAGCAATATACCAATACCTATACAATAGAAGTGTGTGGCTAGATGAAGCTAAGTTGGCATTAAATATTTTAGATAGAGATTACCTAGGTTTAACACAACCACTAGACAGTGGGCAAGTAGCACCTATTCTGTTTTTATGGATAGAAAAATGTAATATAGAACTATTTGGAAGTAATGAATTAGCATTACGGTTATTACCGTTATTAGCATTCCTTATCTCAATTATACTGGTTATTAAAGTCACAGCATTAATAACCCAAAATAAAATGATTGTATGGTACACAACAGCTTTGTTTTGTTTATCGCCAAGACTAATATATTATGCCTCAGAGATAAAGCAATATAGTGTAGATGTTATGGTTTTACTGTTGCTATATTATGTGTTTTTTAAATCGTACAAAACAAAAAATAGTAAACGTGCAGTATTAATTATAGTAGGTATGTTAACTATTTTTATCTCTAACATATCTGTATTAATTTTATTTGTTTTTGGGTGCTATACTTTAGTATTTAACAGAAACAAAATAAGACCATTACTATTACCAGCTGCCTTTTGGGGTGTTACTTTTGGAATCTATTATTCATTATTTATACACAACCACCCAAATGCAGTTATCATGAAATCGTATTGGGGCTTTGCCTTTTTGCCAAGGAATCCTTTTTCTATGGCATTTTGGGATTGGATCTGGCAAACATTTAAAACTATTTTTATATACCTATTGGGGTTTGTTGCAAAATTCCATATTAATAGTGTAATGGCTTTACTATACGTATTCAGTATTGTAATAATGTTGCAAAAGCGAGCCTATAAAGTGTGTTTTTTGGTATTGTTTCCAATAATATTGCACTTAGTGCTATCAATGCTAAAACTATACCCATTTGCACCTAGATTAGTGTTGTATCAAGTGCCATTATACCTTTTAACTATGGGCTATGGTTTAAATAGTATTTTAAGTTATGGTAAAGAAAAATTTAATGATAAGCTGGTTCTAGCCTTTACATTATTTCCAATACTAATAGCAGCAATTTTATTATGGAAACGGTTACCTTTAAAAAAAGAAGAGATAAAACCTGTTTACGATTATATAACCAATACTATACAGCCAGAGGACAAAATATATGTTTATTCTAAAAATCAGGATGTCTTCGATTTTTATAATAAAATAGGCTATTTAAATTATAAAAATGAAATAATACTAAGTGGAAGTAATCGAAAGAATTTTAAAAACAATGATGCTGAATTAGACAAACTTAGTGGTCACGTTTGGTTTATTTTTGCACATAATTATAAATTTAAGCACGATAAAATATCCGAACAAGAATATATTTTAAACTATATGAAAGCGAATGGAGGTGTGGTACAAGACTCTGTTTTAAGTATAAAAAGCGATGGCTATTTAATAGAAGTAAAACACTAAACTATTTAATTGCGTCTTTGTACAACTTCAAAAACTTGATTTTCGTCACATTTTAAGGTCTTACTTGGGTATTTTAATAATAAAGCATAATCATGGGTTGCCATTAAAATAGTATTACCGTTTTTATTAATTTCTTGCAATACTTGCATGATTTCAACACTAGTTTGCGGATCTAAGTTTCCAGTAGGCTCATCTGCCAAAATAAGCTCAGGCTCATTAAGTAGAGCACGAGCAATAGCAATACGTTGTTGTTCTCCACCAGATAACTCATGAGGGAATTTAAAACCAGTAGTTTTCATGCCAACCTTATCTAAAACCTCTGCTATTCTAGAATTCATAGCATTCTTATCTTTCCAACCAGTTGCTTTTAAAACAAACAATAAATTGTCGTTTATAGTACGATCGGTTAATAATTTAAAATCTTGGAAAACAACACCAAGCTTACGTCTTAAAAAAGGAATATCTCTTTCTTTTAAAGTTTTCAAATCAAAATCAACAATACTACCATCACCTTCCTTTAAAGGTAAATCGGCATAAAGCGTTTTCATAAAACTACTTTTTCCAGACCCAGTTTTACCAATTAAGTATACAAAATCACCTTTGTCTACTTGCACATTAACATTAGAAAGCACAAGACTTTCTCCTTGAAAAATAGAAGCGTTTTTAAATTCTAAAATGGTTTTGGACATACGTTTATTATTTTGAAAAAACTTAAGACAAGTACAACTTACTTAATACATGGTAAAAGTATCATTAAAAAGTAAAAAGACAAAAACTAGACGCTTTAAAATTAAAATAGTGGCACGATATATGTTAAAAAATAATACGTTCAACTATAATTATAATTAAATTCTTTCGTTATCAGGTAAAGATAAATTTTATCTTTGGGTGTAAATTAAAATACGTAGTTTAATGACTAGAAAATATATTTTAACAAGTCTATTATTTACCGCATTTAGTATTCAACTGTATGCACAGCAATCGGCCGTGTATACTAGTAATCTAGAAGACTATCAAAAAGCGCTATCACTATACAATAATCAACAATATCTAGCAGCTCAGGCATTGTTTACGCAAGTAAAAAAGGATGCCGCTACAGATAACATAGCATCAGACTGTGCTTTTTATGTAGCCAATTGTGCGGTACGATTAAACCAGCAAAATGCAGACCAATTAGTAGAGCAGTTTGTAGAAGATTACCCTACAAGTACTAAGCGAAATACAGCTTTTGTAGATGTTGCAGATTATTATTTTGAGAACGGAAAATATGCCTATGCGCAAAAATGGTACGAAAAAGTAGATGAAGAATCCTTAAGCAAATCCGAACAAGAAAAATATAACTTTAATAATGGGTATGTTTCTTTTTCTACTAAAAATTATAAAGAGGCTAAAAAATATTTAACACGTGTAGAAACATCAGAAAAATACGGAGCGCAAGCAAAATATTATATAGGTTTTATGGCTTATGAAGGTGATGATTACGATAAAGCCAATGAATATTTTGATCAAGTAAGTGACAAAGAAAAATACAAAGAGAAACTATCGTATTATCAAGCAGATTTAAATTTTAAATTAGGAAAATTTGAAAAAGCAATAGAATTAGCAAAAAGTAAATTAGATACAAGTAGCGATGAAGAAGTATCCGAGTTATCTAAAATAATAGGAGAAAGTTATTTTAATTTAGAACAATATGCAGAAGCCATTCCATATTTAACCGAATATAAAGGGAAAAACGGAAAGTGGACTAATACCGATTATTACCAATTAGGATATGCGTATTATAAGCAAGGCGATTACGGCAAAGCTATTTCTGAATTTAATAAAATTGTAGATGGTAATAATAGTGTAGCACAAAATGCCTATTACCATTTAGGAGAAAGTTATGTTAACGTAGATAAAAAGCAAGAAGCATTAAACGCTTTTAGAAATGCATCGCAAATGGATTACGACTTAAAAATTCAAGAAGATGCTTGGTTAAACTACGCTAAAATTAGTTACGAAATAGGTAATCCATACCAATCTGTTCCGCAAGTATTAGCAGCCTATCTAGATAAATACCCAGATACGAGCTATGAAGAAGAAATAGAAGGCTTATTAATAGATTCTTACATTACATCAAAAAATTACAAAGAAGCCTTTGTGTTGTTAAAAGGGAAAAAAAGTTTTGAAAGTAAAAAAGCATATCAAAAAGTAGCTTTCTATAGAGGCATAGAGTTGTATAACGAAAACAATTACAAAGCAGCAGAAAACATGTTTGATGCTTCTTTAAAAGAACAGCAAGATCCAAAATATACCACACGTGCTACATTTTGGAAAGCAGAAGCAGACTATAACTTAACAGATTACGAAGAAGCATTAATTGGGTTTAAACAATTTCAACAACAAACAGGAGCTTCAGAAACTAAAGAATATAAAAACTTAGACTATAATTTAGCATATACATATTTTAAGCAGAAAAATTATGCTAAAGCAACAGAACACTTTAAAACATTTATAGATGCCCATAAAGAGGATAAAGTAAGGTTAAATGATGCGTACTTACGATTGGCAGATGGTTACTTTGTTTCAAGTAACTACAATGAAGCAATAGCTGCTTACGAAAAAGCAATTCAAGTAGGAGAAATAGAATCAGACTATGCCTTTTTTCAAAAAGCATTAAGCTATGGTTATGTAGGGCAACCAGCTCGTAAAATTAAAGAACTAGAACAATTCATTTCAAAATATTCAAACTCTAAACTTAGAGACGATGCAATGTATGCTTTAGGAAATGCCTATGTAAAAGCAGGAGATAATAATAAAGCGATGACAATGTACGATCGTTTAAACTCAGAATATAGTAATAGTTCATTCGTGTCTAAGGCATTATTACGACAAGGTTTAGTATATTATAATGCTAGTGAAAACCAAAGCGCTTTAACGAAATTTAAAAAAGTAGCAGGAGACTTCCCAGGAACACCAGAAGCTAATCAGGCCGTGTCTACAGTGCGTTTAATTTATATAGATTTAGGACAAGTAGAAGACTACGCCGCTTGGGTAAAAACATTAGATTATGTAGAAATTACAGATGCAGACTTAGACAATACAACTTATGAAGCTGCCGAAAAACAATTTCTAGATAATAATGTAGAAAAAGCAATTAAGCAATTTAATGGGTACATTAATCAATTTCCTAATGGATTGCATGCACTACAATCACATTTTTATTTAGCACAGTTATACTTTAAAAAAGATTTAAAAGAGAATGCAGCACCACACTTTAAATACGTTGTAGAAGCATCACAAAGCGAATTTACAGAAGAAGCCTTATTACGCTTGTCTCAAATTACTTTAGAAGGTAAAAATTGGGAAGAAGCCATTCCAGTTTTAAAGCGATTAGAAACAGAAGCAAATTTTCCACAGAATACACTATTTGCACAATCTAATTTAATGCAAGCCTATTATCAATTATCGCAATACGAAAATGCCGTAACCTACGCAGATAAAGTATTGCTTCAAAACACTATAGATAATAAAGTAAAAAGTGATGCACAAGTAATTATAGCGAGATCTGCTATAAAAACAGGAGATGAGGTAAAAGCAAAAACAGCATACGCAGAAGTAGAAAAAACTGCCATAGGAGAAACTGCAGCCGAGGCATTATATTACAATGCTTACTTTAAAAATAAAGAAGAAAAATACGAAGCATCTAATAAAACTGTACAACGTTTAGCCAAAGACTATTCTGGGTATAAATATTACGGAGCAAAAGGCTTAATCATTATGGCTAAAAACTTCAATGCATTAGGAGATGCTTTTCAAGCAACATATATATTAGAAAGTGTAACTAAAAACTTTACAGACTACGAGGAAGTAGTTGAAGAAGCAAAAGCAGAGTTAGCTAAAATAAAAGCAGAACAAGCTAAAACAAATGCTTCTGTAGAAGAAGAGGATTAGTTATGAATTCATGATTTGTATAAAAAATAAAAAACAAAATAAACTAGATTATATGTTTAGTAGAAAAAAACAAATACTATTATTAACCTTGTCTTTAATATCAACAGTTCTTTTGGCGCAAGAAGAAGAGCAAGACACCATTAAAACAGATGTTATTAATGTTATTAAGCCCTATAAGCCTACAATTTCAGATGCCTTTAAGGTAAAAGAAGTCCCTACATTAGATGATGAAGAAACATTAACTAAAAAGGAGATTAAGTATAACATATTTTCTTTTCCAGTAGCCTCTACATTTACACCAGCAAAAGGAAAAGCAGCATCTGTAGATAAAACAGAAAAAGCAAGACTGTTTGATAATTATGCAACACTTGGTGTAGGGGCCTATACAACAATTCTTGGAGAAATATATTTAAACCACGAGTTAGGAAGAGGCGAAAGTGTAAGCGCCTATTTAGGACACCATTCGTCTGGCGGTGGAATAGAAGATGTGCTATTAGACGACGATTTTTTAGACTCTAAACTTAATTTAAGTTACAGTAAAAGAGGACGAGATTTAACCTGGACAATAGGTGGAGGGTTTCAATTACAATCGTATAATTGGTACGGAGTAGCACAACCTAAATTTACACAAACCGATGTAGATGGGTTAGATGTTGGGCATACTTATACTAATGGTTATGTCTCTGGAGATATCGATTTTGAAGACGGCTATATAAATTCAGGAAGTGTGTTGTTTAGACGATTTGGAGATAATTTAGGCTCTGGAGAAAATAGATTTAAAGCTAAAACCACAGTAGATGTACCAGTAAAAGGAGAACTAGTATCTACAACAGTTAATATAGATTATTTAGGAGGTGCCTTCGATAGAAATTATTTCTCTACAGAAGAATTAAAATATGGAAACTTCCAAATAGGAATCTCACCAACATATCAATTAAAACAAGACGATTTAACTGTAGATGTTGGTTTTACAGCAACCTATTTAAACGATACCGAAGCGAGTAAAAGTAAATTCTTTATTTATCCAAAAATAAGTGCAACATACCGTTTAGTTGATGAGGTATTAATAGCATTTGGAGGAGTGAAAGGAGGATTAATTCAAAACTCATATTATGGTTTTGCACAAGACAATCCATTTGTATCGCCAACACTATTTATAACACCAACAGACCAGCAATACAATGCAGAGTTAGGTTTAAAAGGAAAGCTGTCTAATACCATGAGTTATAGTGTGCATGGAGGTTATCAATCTGAAAGAGCAAAACCTCTATATATTAATAATACCATAAATACAGGAGTACCAGAAACAACGAACTATTCTTATGGAAACTCATTCGATATTATTTACGATAATGTCTCTACACTTAGTGTAGGAGGAGAATTAAATGTAGATGTAAACAGAAACTTTACATTAGGTATAAAAGGAGATTACTTTGTGTACAATACAAAAACAGAAGAAGAAGCTTGGAACTTACCAGACATAAAAGCCTCTGTATTTTTAGATTACCAAATAACAGAACAATGGTTTGCTGGCGCTAATTTATTTTTTATAGGCGAGCGTAAAGATGTCTTTAGAGAAAACACGATTATACTACCTACAAATGTACCAGAAACCATAGTAACGTTAGATAGTTATTTCGATGTTAATGCAAATGTTGGTTACCACATAAACGATAGGTTTTCGGTATTTGTAAAAGGAAATAACTTATTTGGAGAAGAGTATACCAAGTGGCAAAATACACCAGTACAAGGTATTCAGTTTTTAGCAGGAGCCACTTATAAATTTGATTTTTAACTGAAATAGAATTTGTTATAACTTGTAATAAAATACGTAGTTCTACGTATTTTATCTTTTAAGTATTTGTCTTAGATTGCGGAAGTTAAGATAATCAGTAATAAAAATAAAATAACCGATGAAAACTCCCCAAGTAAAGCGTTTTATAATGTTAAGTACAAGCTCTATAATTTTACTAGCATTATTATTGTTTAACTGTGAAAATGAAGATTTAAATACATCTAATGAGACAACTTCTATTGTAGAGCATACAATATCTAAAGTCTCAAAACATAGTATTGTTAACAATACTAAATTAAAAAAGCAATTAAAAGTATTAGTAGAAAATATAGAAAAACAAAAAGTTAAACAAAAAACAGTAGAGTCTAGTGTTTATAACTTCTATATAAATACAGATTATGCAACTTATATAGAAAGTCCAAATGGTAATAACCACTCCTATACTTTCGCTATACAACGTGAAACAGAAACGGAAGTATTAGAAAATTTGGTGTTGTCTTCTGGAAATGATGGTAGTTATGATATGTATATAGTAACATACAATATTACACTGCAAGAGAAGGACAATTTAAAACATGGAATAGAGGTAGATTTAAATAATAAGGTCTCGTATTTAAGTATAAACGATGAAGGTTTCATTACAGATCTTTTTAGTAAAGAAATTACTTGTCTAGAAATAGCTATCAGTTTTTGTAAATATGAAATAGAAGGTCATGTTGATGGTTATGAGGAAGACGGTTCTCGTTGTGGCGGTTATACAGAGCAAGTTATAGGAACTGTGGGGGATTGTGATAGTTCTTCTAATGGAAACACAACAGGTACAGATACTTCAAACACTAATGATACTAGTAATACAGATACTACAAATACTACAAATACAGATACCACTAGTACAAACACTACAAACCCCAATGGAGGAGCAGGTAATAATACAGTAGCAACAAGTCCAACAACAATATGTAGAGATTGTTTGGAGTTTGATGAAGAATGTGAGATGTCTGATGAAGATTTTAATGCATCTTTTAGTGCAAACTCACCTTTTAATGTCGATTTAAGTGAAGTTAGAAAAAACTGTAATACGATAGATACAACTGGAGTTGCTTCTAACGAAAAGTTTATGTGTATTTATAAAAAATTGACTCAATCTCCTAAATTTAAAGATTTATTTATAGATACTTTTGGGGAAAGTGAGAACTTAAATGTTAAATTTGAAGTAGTTGATAATATAGCTCCAGTACCTCCTTCAGATGTAGAACCAAATGGAAAGACATTAGTTAGAATTGATTTAAATGCAACAAATCCTTTAGAATCATATGATGTGACTATAAAAATTAATAAAAGTAAAATGGATAATCAATCTGCAATTTATGTAGCTAAAACGATAATTCATGAAGCTATTCATGCATTTTTGAAATTAAAACAATATGGATGTAACCAAGGTTCTCAACTTGAAGATTTTGATGACGTAGAGTTAAGTGAAATATTAAATCAGTATTATTCAACAGCCTGTACACTCCAATCTGATCACGAATTTATGTTTGATTATCTATTGCCTGTAATGTCAAACATCCTTTCTGAGATAAAAGATGATTTAGTGCCTTTAAATCACCAACAAGGTGCAGAAGGGCAAATGTTCGTGGATGAAAGTAATCCTAATGGGCCAATGTTACCATGGAATTGGAATAGTTTTTATAAGTATCTAAGTATGAGTGGATTGCATAATTCTGATGCTTTTCAATTTGAGATGCTTCCAGTTAGTTCTGCTAAATATCAAAATTTTAATCATTACGTGAACACTGGTAGAAATTTATTTAAAAAAGATTGTTTAGATTAACAAAATAAAAAACATGAAATATTTAATTCTTCTTTTTTCTTTTATGACTATTAATTTATTCTCACAAAATTTAAAAATAATAGAACAAAGTGAAGTAGTTTTTATAGCCCACAGTGGCAAAGATGGTAATTACGAAACTAAAAAAGAAAATAGTGCTAAAATGAAAATGATTAATTATAATTATTTTTTTTCTGATGGGCCAAAAAATAAAACAAATAATATTCAGCTAGTCTATACAAAGTTTTTAGATTTTGATGAAATGGAAAAAAATAATCCTGTACCATTTTTCCAAATACATAAAAGCTTTTTAAAAAAGAATAAAGACATTATTCTTACTAGAAAATTTATGCAAGAGATTGGGTCAGATATATCTATTGAGATACTTCAAAAAGCAAAATCAATTTTTTTAATAGATAAAAGTGAGATTAGGAATAAAAAGATAACGATTAAAGAGGTTAGGTTTAATAATTTAAGTGAAGAGTAATGCAATAAATCAATTTTCTAAAACATGTTACAATTAATAAAATCATACTTTCTTTAATCCTATTATTTAGTGTTCATTTAGTTTTAGGTCAAGTAGCAAAAACTATTCATATAGATGAAAATGAAAAATGTAATGAACAGAAATTATTAAAATGAAAAATTGATAATAACGACCTAGTTAAGAAGTATTCGAAATTTAATACATTATTTCTTTTATTCAAAGAGGCTAAAAATGTAACAAAATATAAATTTGTAGAACGTAAAAGATTAAGGACACTTCTATTAGTTGTGCTTAACTAATAAAAGATTCTGTTTCTTTCGGATTTGCTTATAAAAAATATATAGATTTTGATAAGAGAGAAGTAGATAGTAGTTCTTCAATTCTTACTAAAAAAATAATATAATGAAAAATATAATTATTATTTTATGCTTATGCGTTTGTACTGGTTTTGCCCAAAACTTAGAAAAAATTAAAAATAGCGAAGTTCTTTTTATTTATTATAGTGGAGACGAATATGAATCTAAAAAAATAATGCAAACTTATAAGGATAAAAAGGAAGATATTATGTATTTCTACAAGTTCAATGAAACCGATAATTGTTCTTTTACAAATAATACAATTGAAATTGTTTTTAATCAGTTCTATGATTTTGATGAAATGTTTAAAAACAATCCTGTTCCTTTTTTTAAGATAAATAAAAGTTTTTTAAAGAAAAATAAAGAGATTATTATTAATACAAAATTCATGCACGAGATTGGTTATAATGAATCCTATTCTTTATTGTATAATGCTAAAACTATTTTTTTAATAGATAAAGATGATATTAATAATAATATAATTACTGTAAAGAAAGTTAGATTCTCTAATGTAGCAGAAGAATGAATTACCTAATTATAGAGGGTATTGAATCTAAAAATGATTAATCAAGTACAAACAATTTTTCAAAACTATTGTAATGAAGAATAGCCTTTATTTTATTTTATTTTTAATTTATGTTAGTTCTTTTTCTCAATCAATACGTTTACCCGATGAAGAAGCAAACCCAGTTGAAATTGACTATGAGAAATTAAAAAAAGAAAAATCAGTACAAAAATATGCTAATACAGATACACTTTACATTTACATAAAACCCAATAAAAACATAAGTGTATTTGGTTATTTAGATCATAATGGGCATCAAATAATTAATTATACATTTAAATTAAAAGATAGTTCTACTGTAGAGTTAAATTACAGGAAATACGATGATTTCGATGATATGGCGTTGGGTAAAACGTCCTTAGTAAAAAAAGAACATAAAAGCTTTATTCGTAAACATAAAAAAGAAATTTTAACCTATAACTTTTTTAGAAAAAATAAAAAGAAAGATGTGGATTATTTATTACATATGCTTTTAGAAATCATGTACTCAAAAAAAGTAACGTTTATAATAGACGAAAACGAAAGGGAAGGTAAAGTAATAACTTTAAGGCAAGTAACACTAAATAATTATTCGCATAAGGCTCTTCATCCAGAAATATAAAATAAGAGGTTAGAATTATAGAGTTCAATAAAAATAATTAAGAAAAATAAATACAAGCGTCCTCTTTTCAAGGACGTTTTTTTATGGCTATATTTATACTCAAAATACTAGCCAATGAAAACTTTATATTTAAGCCTATTACTACTTGTTGTATTATCATGTAAAAAGGGTAAAACAGAAGTAGATACTATTGTAATTAATGCTAATGTTTATACCGTAAATAAAGACTTTGCAAAAGCCGAAGCATTTGCTGTAAAAGATGGACAATTTGTGGCGGTAGGTAATGCCATAGATATTCAAAATAAGTACGAAGCAGCTACAATTACAGATGCAGAAGGAAAAACTATTGTACCAGGATTAATAGATGCACATTGCCATTTTTATAACTTAGGATTAAGTAAGCTAAATGTAAATTTAGTAGGCACTAGAAGTTTTGATGATATGATGAAACGTGTTATTAGATTTCAAAACGATAAAAAAACAAACTTCATAATAGGGAGAGGATGGGACCAAAACGATTGGGACGATAAAAACTACCCAGATAAAAAACTATTAGATAAATTATATCCTAACGTACCAGTTGCATTAACAAGAATAGATGGGCATGCTATGCTGTGTAATCAAGCAGCATTAGATTTAGCAAAAATAACTAAAGACACAAAAATTGAAGGAGGAGAAATTAAAAAAGAAAACGGAGAGTTAACAGGGATACTAATAGACAATCCTATGGAGTTAGTAGAAGCTATTTTTCCTAAGCCAACACGCAAACAACAAATAAATGCATTAAACGAAGCGCATAAAATTTGTACTAGTTTAGGCTTAACAACCGTTTCAGACGCAGGTTTAGATAAACAAGTAATAGAACTAATAGATAGTTTACAGCAAGCAGGAAAACTAGACATGCGTATATATGCTATGATTAGTAATAAAAAAGAAA
Organism: Pontimicrobium sp. MEBiC06410; assembly: GCF_053601615.1. Classification (NCBI taxonomy): domain Bacteria; kingdom Pseudomonadati; phylum Bacteroidota; class Flavobacteriia; order Flavobacteriales; family Flavobacteriaceae; genus Pontimicrobium; species Pontimicrobium sp. MEBiC06410. Next base: position 40,345 of record NZ_JBSHNT010000147.1, on the reverse strand, counting down.
ACTTAGACTATTATTTAAAAAAAGGAAAACTAAAAACAGAACGTTTAAATGTACAATCTGTAAAAGTCTATGCAGACGGAGCTTTGGGCTCTAGAGGCGCAGCATTAAAAGCCCCGTATGCAGACGAGCATAATCATTTTGGAGCTATGGTAATAGGAACTAAAGATTACGAAGCATTAGCTAAACGAATTGAAGCAGCAGACTACCAAATGAATACACATGCAATAGGGGATTCGGCTAACCGTTTTGTATTACAGACCTATAGTAAAGTATTAGAGAATAAAACCAATAGACGATGGCGAGTTGAACATGCACAAGTTATAACAGATAATGATTTTGAATACTTTAAAAACGAAAACATAATACCATCTATACAGCCAACACATGCCACAAGCGATATGTATTGGGCAGAAAAGCGTGTTGGAGCAGAACGTGTAAAAGGCGCTTATGCCTATAAAACATTATTAGAAAAAAGCGGAAGAGTAGCATTAGGAACAGATTTTCCTGTAGAGAAAGTAAGCCCCTTTTTAACGTTTTATGCTGCAGTTGCTCGAAAAGATCTAAAAAACTTTCCGCAGAATGGATTTCAAAAAGAAAATGGATTAACTAGGGAAGAAACTCTAAAAGGAATGACTATTTGGGCTGCCTATTCTAATTTTGAAGATCACGAAAAAGGAAGTATAGAAGTTGGTAAATATGCAGACTTTATAATCTTAGATAAAGATATTATGACGGTGCCAGAAAGACAATTACCTTATATAAAAGTTAAGGAAACCTACATAAACGGTGTGGCACAATAATTGAAAAGAATTATAAAAAACGAATACAAGATGAAAAAACTACTAACCATTATATGCTTTATTGCATTTTCTACAACAACGTTTGCGCAAACAAAAGCCTATAGTAAAGCAGTAAAACAATGCATTAAAAGTAATGGAACCATGTCGTATTACGAAAATGTTGTAGACCAAATGTATACAATGTTAGAAAAACGATTTGAGTCGCAGAATGTACCAACCTCAGTTTGGGTAGAAGTAAAAAAAGGAAAAGCAAAGGCCATGGATAATTTAGCAGATAAAATAGTCTCTGCATATCAAGGTTATTTTACCATTGCAGATGTAAAAAAAATGAATGCCTTATACGCAACAGAAGCAGGTAAAAATATGTTTAAAAAAGACGCTTTAACCGAAGGCGATAAAATTATTTTAAATGAATTCTACCAAAGTGAAACAGGGCAGAAAATAGTAAGTTCTCAAGAGGAGATGAATGCATCTATGAGTAAAATATCTGAATCCTGGAGTGGTAATTTGTATAAAGAAGTAATTGAGTTATTATCCTCTAAGGGGTATAATTTATAAATGAAAAAACAACTCCTCTACATTAGTTGTCTTTTTTTGTTTTCTTACAATAGCTTTTCGCAGAACTTAAAGTGTTGCAAAACTATAGAAGAAGTTAAAGAAAAACTTTCAGGTAAATGGAAACAAGTAAAACCAGAATCTCAAGACATTTACCATTACGAATTTGAAGGTAAACTAGGCAGTTTAGAAATATACAACAAACCTTTAGATAGTAACATTGTCGCAGTTATTGTGTCTTGTCAAGCAGTTTTACCGTTTTAAAAAATAAAAAAGGATTTCAATTGGAATATACATATATGCTAGGAACGGATATAAATGTTATAAAATACCTTAATAAAAACAAAATGACTCTTGTAGAAGAAGGTGTTGAAACCGAATATAAGAAGCTTAAAGACTAAGCTTTGCTAAATAATCAAAATGCTCGCCATCTAATACTTTCTCACAGTTAAGACCAACAGAAGCACAAGCAATAGCTAGTGTGTTAAAATCTAGATACAACCATTTTAAAGGGATTTCTTTTTCATTCTTATAACTTAAAAAATAATCCAACTCTCCATAATAATTAGCATTAGCATCATGCCAATACCCGCCATCATCATCTAGATACATATATTTAATATCGCTAGAATCTATTAAAATTTGACCATAAGAATTTAGTAAACTTTTTAAATGCATTAAATAATTAGGTAATTCTAGTAAGGATTGGAAAATACCAGTACCATTCATTAATAGTAAAATGGTGTCAAAAGTGCTAGTTTCTTCAAGAAGAGGCCTTAATTCTGCTTGCTGTACACCTCTTAATTTACATACTTCTATAGCGCCTTTAGAACTATCTATAGCTTTAACAGAAAACCCTTTTTTTTGTAAATATAAACTATGGCTTCCAGCCCCAGCACCTACATCTAGAATAGAACCTTTAACTAGCTTAAGAGCTCTTTGTTCTAATTTAGGCATTTCAGAATAAGCTCTAAATAAGTAATCAAGTGGTAAAACATCTTCATCAGAAATACTAGTAGAAGTAATAATATCCTCAGTATAATTTCCGTTTTGGTAATCTAATAAAGCGGTTCCGAATATATCTTTCATAAAAAAAACTATTTTTTTATTTCCGAGAATACGGAAATCTCTTATTATTTTTGCGACATGCAAGACCAAATAAATAATCTGCCAAAGTTGGCCAAAGATAAGCATAAGGAAAACAAAACCTTTTTTACTAAGCTTAAAAAAAAGCCGCCTAAGCAATTAGATTATTTAATGCAGGAACTACATGAAGAAGAGTTTGAGCGCACAGACTGCTTAGAATGTGCTAATTGTTGTAAAACTACGGGGCCATTATTTACAGATAAAGATGTAGAGCGAATAGCAAAACATTTTAAAATGAAAACACAGCAATTTATAGAGCAATTTTTACGAGTAGATGAAGATAATGATTATGTGTTGCAAAGTGTACCCTGTACGTTTTTAGGAAGCGATAACTACTGTTCTATATACGATGTAAGGCCAAAAGCCTGTAGAGAGTTTCCGCATACCGATAGAAAGAAGTTTCAACAAATAGCAAACATTACCATTAAAAACGTAGCTATATGCCCAGCAGCTTATAATATTGTTGAAGCTATGAAAAAACGAATTAAATAATAGAATATAGATTAGATTTATAGCAGTAAATTACAAATAGCAATTACAGATAACAGCCCGTTTTTTTGTTATATTTATAAAAAAGATAAAAGTGGAAACCATTTATAATTATTTTGAGACAATACCATCATTACACAGAAGTATTATTTTGGTTGTTGGAATTTCGTTTTTTTGGTTATTAGAAGGTGTTTTACCACTTTTTAAATTTAACTACAGTAAGTGGAAACACGCTTGGCCTAATTTGTTTTTTACCATAACCACTATTGTTATTAATTTTTTGTTAGCGTTTTTGTTACTAAGTGTATCAGATTGGACCGTAGCAAATAACTTTGGAATAATTAATTGGTTGCCAGAAATGCCATTATGGTTATATACCATTTTAGGCATATTGCTTCTAGATTTTATAGGAGCCTATTTAGCACATTATACAGAGCATAAAGTAAGTGTGTTATGGAGAATACACCTTGTGCATCATTCCGACCATAAGGTGGACACAACAACAGGTAATAGACACCATCCTTTAGAAAGTATTATACGTTTTATTTTTACTTTAATAGGAGTCTTTATTATAGGAGCTCCCATTGCAATTATAATGTTATATCAATCATTATCTATAGTATTTACTCAGTTTACTCATGCCAACATTAAACTACCTAAAAAAGTAGATGCTGTTATTAGTTATATATTTATATCTCCAGATGTACATAAAGTGCATCACCATAATGTATTGCCATACACAGATTCTAATTATGGAAATATATTTTCTATATGGGACCGCCTATTTGGAACATTCATGAGGTTGGAAAGAGATCAAATTAACTATGGTATAGATACCTTTCCAGATGAAGCTAAAAATAGTAGTTTAAAATACTTACTGTTAAAGCAACCTTTCGTAAAAAAATAATTTTATTTTAAGAATTGTTTTCTACAATTAAAAGTTAATTTTGCGCTCTTATTAATCAAAAAACAATTTTTAGAATGAAATTTATTAGATTTTTTTTAATCTTATTTACTTGTAGTGCTTTTGCTCAAGATAACTTTGTCCAAGGTGAAGTTGTGATAAACAATGGAGACACTTTAAAAGGGGAAATTAACTATCAGGACTGGAAAGTTACTCCGGAAAAAATTGAATTTAAAAGTGGAGGCATTTTAAGAGTATTTAGAGTATCAGATGTTAAGTCTTTTAAAGTGAAAGGAGACAGGTTTATTAGTGAAAAAATAAAATTAGATGTTACTGTGCAAAAACTGCAAAGAATGAATAGAACAGATAAACCTCGATTTACAGAAAAAAAGGTGTTTCTAAACGTTTTAGAAGAAGGGGATGTTAGTTTATATGAATATTATGATTCTAGACCTCATTATTTTGCAAAGAAAGGAAATGATCTTATAGAGTTAACTAATAGAGCTTATTTAGATGATGATAATAACTTAATTACAAATAAAAAATACTTAGGGCAGTTAAGTTTGTTATTAAATGAATGTTCTTCAGTTAGAATTAGTGAAAATTTAAGTTATAAAAGAAAAGAATTATCTAAATTAATAGGAAAGTATAATACTTGCATAAATCCGAGTCTAGAGGGAGGATATACAAAAGATTTAAATAGAAAAACAAGTCATTTCTATGCTACAGCTGGTTTTTTTGCATCTAATCTAGCTATAGAGAGTAGGGCAATTACTTTAAAAAACTTTGATGGAGGTTCTTTATCAACGCCAAGTATAGGTGTTGCTTATGAAATAGGTATTTCTAAGAACAGACAAAAGTGGGCAATGTATACAGAATTAGTATATAATAGGTATAATCAATCCTATGATAATGATAAACCGTCAACCTCTTTTGTGAAATATGACCCTTTAAAAGTTGATTACAGTACTATTGGACTGTCTGTACTATTTAGATATAAATTTCATAAAGATAAACGTAAAGTTACTCCGTTCTTTAATATTGGAGCAGGATATAGTTTAATAATCTCTAATAATACTACTGTAACTAAAGTAAACAGTTTTAATGGCAGTGAAGAGCCGTTACCTGTAGAATTTAGAGCTTCGTATTTTAATATTCCAGTAGGGGTCGGTGTTATGTATAATAAAATAGCGTTAGAGATAAGGTACTCAGTTTCAGATAATTTTATATTTTTTACAGATAAAAATAATATATCTAATTTAGGATTAATGTTAAGTTATAGACTTTAATGTCGTAATAAACTATAAGACATAAAAATGATTTATCGTATACTTTAAAAAGTATGGTAAATCATTTTTTTTTTGATCATTTTTTTGCTAAAATGACTATCAGAAACTTTTACGAGAATTTCTTACTGTTTTTTTTTTTTAAAATAAGTTGATAATCAGTGTTATTTTGTGTTTCGTCGATTATTTTATGTACATCAAGCCTTTTTTATTAAATTAAGGTGTAAATGATAATTAAAGTTATAAGTATGCAATACTTTTAACTCCCTCCTGTTGTTGATTGATTTTTAGCAAAAACAAGTTAATTGTAATCTTTTTAGTTATGAGAGATCTAAGAATCCTATGTCTGTTTTTAAGTGTAATGCTGTGTAGTACTATATGTTACTCACAAGTTTCTGTTACCTTATTAGAAAGAAACTTTAATAATCGAGCAAAAGATTTAATTCAAGAACTTAGTAAAACTAAAGATACTCTTAAGCTAAAGAGTGAAATTAATATATTAAGAGTTAGTTTTTTTAGCCATACAGATAAAAAAAAACTAATAGTAGATTTAGATTTTAAGGAAGTTAATATCCCTTTACATCACTTAGATACAGGCCGGTTTACAATAACAGTACATAGGGCAGATAAAATTATAGTATTAGGAATTAACAGGTTAAAAACAATCTTAAAACCAAAAAATGCAGTTGCTAATATAGAAGAAAGCATTATAGAAGCTAGTTTATCTATAGAAAAACAAGGTTCAAGAAGAACCAAAGCATTAAAATCGGGCATTAAAAAAGACGATAAAACCAATGAAAAAAGAAATACAAGAGTTGTTTTAACACCAAAAAGAAAACCGAATAAAACTAAAAAAACTAAGGGTAAAGTAAAAGAAAAATCAAGACTAGCAATTAGTAGAAAGCCCGTGGTGCAATACGATAAAAAAAGAGAAGAAAAAGCTATTAATGGGGCTACAGATAATGTATTGGTAATAAATAAAGAAAAGGATGCTACAGAAAAAGGGTCAATAAATATAGTTAAACCAGAAGATTTGGTTAATAGCTCTAACCCTAATAAAAATGTAACTTACAATATAACACTACTTAGAGGGAACGACAAAACCGTTAAAAAACAAAGTAGAGAAGAATACAGAAAAACACATCTTAGACCCAATGGTAAAAAATATGATTAACATTAATCATACAATAAATACGGTTTTCTAATTTGCTTATATTCATCCAAACCACTTTTCCAAGAGGCTTTTATTTGTTGTTCAGGTAAACCATCTTCAATTTGTTGCTGTAATGTTTTTGTGCCAGCAAGTTTAGTAAAAAAACCATTAGAAATAAAAAAAGCTGATTTATCTTTTGTAATAGTGTAAGCATTAATTAAAAAACTTAAATCTAGAGCATTTAAAGATTTTAATTGAGTAAGATTATAACCATTACACGTTTTATTTTCATGCTTTGGGTATTTAGCACCATGATTAGGCTTAGGTATAAAAGAATACTCTGTTTTAGGTAAGGTTGGAGCGCCATACACCTGAAACTGTAAAGATGTCCCTCTACCAACACTAATATTAGTACCTTCAAAAAAACATAAACTTGGATATAAGTTAATAGAAATGTCGTTTGGTAAATTTGGAGAAGGTTTAATAGGTAAACTATAAGGGAGGTTATGAGTGTAATTTTTTACAGGTATAACCGTAAGCTCACAAGTAACGTTATTGTTTAACCAGCCTTCACCATTTATCATTTTAGCATATTCGCCAATAGTCATACCATGTACAATGGGTACAGGATGCATGCCAACAAAACTTTTATGCTCTTTTTCCAAAATAGGACCATCTATATAATGACCATTAGGATTTGGTCTATCTAATATAAGCAAAGGTATATTTTGCTCAGCGCAAGCTTCCATAACATAATGTAAAGATGATATATATGTATAAAACCTAGCACCTACATCTTGTATGTCGAAAATAGCAAGGTCTATATTTTTTAATTGCTCTTGAGAAGGTTTTTTGTTCTTACCATAAAGTGATACAATAGGAAGTCCAGTTTTAGTATCTACACCATCTTTTACAACTTCGCCAGCATCTGCATTTCCACGAAACCCATGTTCTGGAGCAAAAACCTTTTTTATATCCATGTTCAATGAAACTAACGAGTCTACAAGGTGAGTATAAGTATCATCTGTTTTAAAGATAACAGAAGTTTGATTCGCAATAACACCAATACGTTTCCCTTTTATTAGAGGGATATAATCTAGAGTTTGGTTTGCACCAACTATTATTGGTAAGTCTGTTTTAATAGAAGTTTTGCTTTCTTCTTCAGAGTGTGCTTCCACAATATTATTGATTTCAACTTCTGTTTTGGTTGTACTTCCGCAAGAAATTCCTAAAAGAATAAATAATAAAACTGTATTTTTGAACAAAGTAAATCGCATAAGCACTAAATTGAATTTCGAATATTTTATAACTAAACGCATTATTGATAGTAAAGCGTATAAAAGTAGCATATCGGCGCCAATAATAAAAATTGGAATTGTAGCAATTGCTATAGGTATTATTGTAATGATGGTAGCTATTGCAACAGGAATAGGCTTACAACAAAAAATACGAGATAAAGTCGTTGCGTTTAATGGTCATGTTTCTATAGCCAAATACGACACGAATAATTCAGAAGAAAGCCAGACACCAGTATCAATTAATCAAGAGTTTTACCCAAACTTTAAATCGGTAGAAGGTATAAAGCACATACAAGCAGTAGCTTCAAAATCTGCTATTATTAGAAAAGCAGAAGATTTTGAATATATAATAGTAAAAGGAGTAGGAGGCGATTATAATTGGGAATACTTTAAAGAGTATTTAATAGAAGGGGTACTACCAGATTATACTAAATCTAGAAACGAAGATGTTTTAGTATCAGAATATTTGGCAAATAGATTACAAATAAATGTAGGCGATAAGATTAATACTTACTTTATAAAATCGGATATAAACAAGCCGCCAAGTATAATTTCTTATAAAGTAGTTGGTATTTATAATTCAGGATTCAAAGACTTTGATGAACTGTATATTGTAGGAGATATAAGGCATATACAGCGCCTTAATAAATGGAAGAAAGATGAAGTAGGAAATTTTGAAGTTTTCATAGAAAACTACAATGAGTTAGATAGAAAAGGAATTGAGATTTTTCAGAATATACCATCTGTATTAAACTCAATAACAGTAACAGATAAGTATCCATTAGTTTTTGAATGGATAGGTATATTCGATAAAAATATTTATGGTATCATTGGAATTATGATCCTAGTAGCAGGTATTAACATGATTACTGCATTATTAGTGTTAATTTTAGAACGAACACAAATGATAGGTATATTAAAAGCCTTAGGAACTAGTAATCTGGGAATAAGAAAAATCTTTATATATAATGCAACTTACCTTATTTTATTAGGATTATTCTGGGGGAATTTAATAGGTTTAAGTTTGCTCTTTGCTCAAAAATATTTTGGATTATTTCCTCTAAATCCGGAAACCTATTATGTTTCTACAGTACCAGTTTATATTAACGCTGGTTATATAATATTATTAAATATTGGAACATTTATTTTATGCTTATTAATGCTATTAATACCATCTTATATAATAACTAGAATCTCTCCAGTAAAAGCGATTCGCTTTGAATAGAGTGTTTATAAAAACATTTTATAGTACATTTTAACTCTATAAACTATAAGAATTAACTACTTTTGCACCAGTAAAAAAACGATATGAATTACGCAAATAATATATTAGAGACTATTGGGAATACGCCATTAGTAAAACTAAATAAGTTAACTGAAGAATTACCATGTTTAGTACTTGCTAAATATGAAACATTTAACCCAGGAAACTCGGTAAAAGACCGTATGGCATTGCAAATGATAGAAGATGCAGAAGCAGACGGACGTTTAAAACCAGGAGGAACCATTATAGAAGGAACTTCTGGAAATACAGGAATGGGCTTAGCATTAGCCGCTATAGTAAAAGGGTACAAATGTATTTTTGTAATGGCCGATAAACAGTCTAAAGAAAAAGTAGATATACTAAAAGCAGTAGGAGCAGAAGTTGTGGTGTGCCCTACAGCAGTTGAGCCAGACGATCCACGCTCGTACTATTCAGTATCTAAACGATTAGGAGAAGAAACACCTAATTCTTGGTATGTAAATCAATATGACAATCCTAGTAATGCTAAAGCACATTACCAAAGTACTGGACCAGAAATATGGAAACAAACAGAAGGTAAAATTACACACTTTATAGTTGGAGTAGGAACAGGAGGAACAATATCGGGAGTAGGTAAATATTTAAAAGAACAAAACCCTAATATCAAGGTTTGGGGAGTAGATACTTATGGTTCTGTGTTTAAAAAATATCATGAAACAGGAATTTTCGATGAAAACGAAATATACCCGTATGTAACAGAAGGTATTGGTGAAGATATATTACCTAAAAATGTAGATTTCGATATTATAGATGGCTTTACTAAGGTAACAGATAAAGACGCATGTGTATATACACAACGCCTATCTAAAGAAGAAGGGATGTTTTTAGGAAACAGTGCTGGAGCGGCTATAAAAGGAACATTACAGCTTAAAGAACACTTTACAAAAGATGACGTTGTTGTTGTTTTATTCCATGACCACGGAAGTCGTTATGTAGGTAAAATGTTTAACGATGATTGGATGAGAGAAATGGGATATATAGAATAGTATAACCAATACAATTATAAAAAAGTGGTAACTTAATAAGTATACCGCTTTTCTTTTGCCTAAAAAGAAGACCCTTTATAATGCTTTCTCAATAGTCTTTTCAATATGCTTTCCTATTTCGGGGAAACCACCATTAGTTATATCAGAATAATTCCCTTTTTTATCAATAACAATATTTGTAGGATATCCACTAATACCAAAAGTGTTTATTGTATTTTTCGAATTAGAAACCACAGGATATTTTAAAGGGTGTTTTAATAAAAAAGATTTAACAGCTTCTTTTTTATTAAATGTAATAGAAGCAAAAACAACATTTTTATTGCTTTTATATTTTTCATAAACGCTATTTAACTCTGGTATTTCCATAATACAGGGTTTACAAGTTGTAAACCAGAAATTTAAAACAACAACTTTTCCTTTAGTGTTTTCTGAAGTAATTAAATTACCCTCGGTATCAGTCATTTTAAAAGAAGGTGCTTTTGTACCCACAAGCTTAGAAGTTGCTTCTTCTTCCATAGACATTTGTTTAATCATTACTTTTTCAGATTCAGTAGCTTTTCTAAGTTGCATATAATCATTACCATTATTATCTTTTTTAGGGTCTACCATCCATTCACCAGAATTCATTAAATTCATAAATGTCATCATATCTACCTTTTTTCCTTTTTCATCTTTAATAATAGTATTTTCATTTATCATTATTTGTTTGTCCATTTCCATGTCTGGAGATTGAGAGTATCCAAAAGATATAATACTAAATAGGGCTAATGCTGTAATGTAAATTAATCGTTTCATATCGTTATTTTTATAGAGCAAAGATGAAACTTAAAAATATAAAGCATAGTTAACCAGTGTTAATTACTGTTAACCATTACTACTTGTTTTTTTACTAAAATCTATTAGCAGATTATAAATAAAATTGTAATTTCATTGTTATGCAAGAAGATTTTTTACACTATTTATGGAAATATAAAAAAATTAATACACCTAATTTAAAAACAACAGCTAATGAGGTTATCTCAATAGCTAATGTAGGTGAACATAATTTTAATGCAGGTCCAGATTTTTTTAATGCCCGATTAAAAATAGGAGATCAATTATGGGCTGGAAATGTAGAAATTCATGTAAAATCTAGTGACTGGTTTATACATAATCATGAAACAGATAGTAATTACGATAATGTTATTTTGCATGTAGTATGGGAACACGATACAGAAGTGTTTAGAAAAGATAATAGTAAAATAGAAACATTAGAGCTTAAACATTATATCTCTAAAACAACACTCTCTAAATACGAAAAACTATTTGGAGCTTCTAAAAAGTGGATTAATTGTGAGCAAGATTTTAATACAATTGATGCATTTAAGATTAATAATTGGTTAGAGCGTTTGTTTTTTGAACGACTAGAGCGAAAGTCTAAAGCTATAGAAACAATATTGAAAACATCAACCAATAATTGGGAAGCAGTATTATTTAAATTATTAGCCAAAAACTTTGGACTTAAAGTTAATAGCGAATCATTTTATAGTATGGCTAATTCTTTCGATTTTTCAATAGTTAGAAAGCAGCAGTCTAATTTATTAAGTCTAGAAGCATTATTCTATGGACAAGCAAAAGCTTTAGAAATAGAAGAGGAAGAGTCCTATGTAATAGAACTACAGAAGGAGTATGAATTTTTAAAGCAGAAATTTAAATTATCTAATACTAATGTTGTACCCATACAATATTTTAGGCTGAGGCCAATTAACTTTCCCACAATTCGATTATCACAATTAGCTAATTTATATCATTTGCATCATAATCTGTTCTCAAAAATTATAGAAGCAAAAACACTAGAAGAATTATATAAGTTGTTCTTAATAGAAACATCTCCATTTTGGAAAACACATTATACTTTTGGAAAACAATCAAAAACAACAACAAAGCAACTGGCTAAATCATTTATAGACTTATTAATTATAAATACAATTATACCTCTAAAATTTAGTCATGCAAAATACCAAGGGAAATCTATAGAAGAAGATGTTTTGCAGATTACGGAGCAAATTGCTTCAGAAAAGAATAGTATAATAGATAAGTTTAATACGTTAAAACCAGTTTCAAAATCAGCATTACAATCCCAAGCATTAATTCAATTAAAAACAGAATACTGCAATAAAAACAAATGCTTACAATGTGTTATAGGAAACGAATTATTAATGTAAAGAAGTCTAGAGAATTAATATAATTGACCACATTTTTTTTATCTTGCAACTACGATGGGAGTCTATAACAAGCTAAAACTTAATTAGAAAAAATAAAATGAACTATTAACAAATTTTAATGTCAATTGAAAAGTTAAATGGTACATTACACCCAATCCAATAAAAAGTAGTAAAAATTAAACAAATGAAAGTGCTCTATAAGCCATTACTATATTTCCAAAAACATGGTTACCATGTTTGCCAACGTATTGCAGATCGTTTAGGAATAAGAGCAAAAGTGGTTAGAACTTCTTTTATGTACCTTACATTTGTAACCGTTGGTTTTGGTTTTGCCTTATATTTATTCCTTGCCTTTTGGATGCGTATTAAAGATATGTTATATACAAAACGATCATCAGTCTTCGATTTATGAATAATCTACTAAATGAGATTTTTAAAGTAAAAATATATAGAGCAATAATGCAGGTTGTGGCATTATTACTTATTGGTGTTATTGGTTTTATGGCGCTCTCAGGAGTATCAGTTATAGATGCGTTGTACATGACTGTTATTACAATTACCACAGTTGGTTTTGGAGAAGTAGCACCTTTAGACGCAAACGCTAAAATATTTACAATATTTTTAATACTTACAAGTGTAGTTGTGGTTGGTTATGCATTAACCATAATAACAGAACATATTGTAAATAGAAATAGTCTTGAAGAATTAAAACAAAAGAAAATGAAAAAGAAAATAGACAATCTCTCTAATCATATTATTATTTGCGGCTATGGACGAAATGGAAAACAAGCAGCCAAAAAGCTGCTAGCACATAATAGACCATTTGTAATTATAGAAAAAGACAAAGATATTATTGAGAAATTTCAAGAAGAAGGTGTCGCTTTTGTTTATGGAAATGCTAATGAAGACGATACACTATTAGAAGCAGGAATAGATAGAGCTAGTACATTAATCTCTGCTTTACCAAATGATGCAGATAATCTGTTTGTAGTATTATCTGCAAGGCAAATAAATAATGAGATGCAAATAATTAGTAGAGCCTCTCAAGAAACGTCCTATAATAAATTAAAATTAGCAGGAGCAAATAATGTAATATTACCAGACAGAATAGGAGGAGACCACATGGCCTCTTTAGTCGTTGTGCCAGATTTAATAGAGTTTATAGATAATTTAGGAATTGTAGGAGAAGATAACGACAACATAAATATAGAAGAAGTAAGTGTAGATAAGCTATACAATACATCTAATATTCGCACCATTAGAGATTTAGATTTACGAAACAAAACAGGATGTACCGTTATTGGTTTTAAAGGATCAGATGGTGAGTATCTGGTAAACCCAGAAGCCGAATTAAAACTAGTACCAGATTCTAAAATTATAGTTTTAGGTCGCCCAGAACAAATACAGAAATTAAACTCACTTTATAATTTAGACTAAGTTTTAACAAAAAACCTGTTAAAATGAAATGATAACAAGCATAATTTAATAAGTATACTTTTAAAAAGTCATCATTTTTTTGCATCTTGCTGGTCTTAAAATAAATATTAACTAACTAAAATATATTATGAAGAAATATCTTCTTTCAATTTTTACATTAATTTTACCACTTTTAACCTTTGCACAAGAGACTACAGAAAAAGGTTTAGATCAAAAAATAGATGAGGCATTTGGAGATGCTACAGGATGGTTTGTTAACTTCATATTTTATCAAATAGATTTTGGGGGAGGAGTTAAAGTCTTTTGGGTCTTATTTCCATTAATCTTAGGAGCATTATATTTTACCATATATTTTAAGTTAATAAATATTAGAGGCTTTTTTACATCTGTAAATATTGTTCGTGGTAAATATGATCATCTAGATCACCACGAATCTATGGTGATGGCAGGAGATTCTACTCCAGGAGGAGATGCTATAGAAACTATAGCAGTAGAAGGTCATGAAGGAGAAGTGAGTCACTTTCAAGCATTAACAGCAGCGTTATCAGCTACTGTAGGTTTGGGGAATATTGCTGGAGTTGCCATTGCAGTTTCTATTGGAGGAGCTGGAGCAACATTTTGGATGATTATAGCAGGTCTGTTAGGTATGGCTTCAAAATTTGTAGAGTGTACGCTAGGTGTTAAATATAGAGATATTGCAGAAGATGGAACTGTTTATGGAGGTCCAATGTATTATTTAACAAAAGGGTTAAAATCTAAAGGGTTTGCAGGTTTAGGGAGAGTATTAGCAGCTTTATTTGCGATATTTGTTATTGGAGGTTCTTTTGGAGGCGGTAACATGTTTCAAGTTAACCAAGCATTTCAATTAGTTGAAAGTATTACAGGTGGTAATGAATCTTTTTTACATGGTAAAGGATGGTTATTTGGTATTATTATGGCAATATGTGTCGGAGTTGTTATTATTGGAGGTATTAAAAAAATAGCTAAAGTAACAGATAAGATAGTACCATTTATGGTTGTTATATATGTAGCAGCATCTTTATTTGTTATTTTTGCAAACTTCAATATGGTAGGTGATGCTTTCGTTCAAATTTTTAATGGAGCATTTAGTCCTGAAGGAGTTGCAGGTGGAGCTATTGGAGTTTTAGTTCAAGGGTTTAGAAGAGCCGCCTTTTCTAACGAAGCAGGAGTTGGTTCTGCATCTATTGCTCACTCAGCAGTAAAAACAAAATACGCCGCAAGTGAAGGTATGGTGGCTTTATTAGAACCTTTTATAGATACTGTTGTTGTGTGTACCATGACGGCATTAGTGTTAGTAATTACAGGAAATGTAACGTCTGCTAATGCGGGATTAAATGATGCTCAAGCTATTCTGTTAACTTCAGGAGCGTTCGAATCTGTTATATCATGGTTTCCTTATGTATTAACTGTAGCTGTAGTGTTATTTGCTTTTAGTACAATGATTTCATGGTCATATTATGGTTTTCAAGGTTGGGCTTACTTATTTGGAAGAACAAAAAAAATGGAGTATACATATAAAATTATATTTTGTGTTTTTGTAGTAATAGGAGCAGCGGCTAGCTTAGGGTCTGTTATTGGTTTCTCTGATGCAATGATATTTGCAATGATGGTTCCTAATATGGTTGGTTTAGTTATTCTAGCGCCGAAAGTAAAAGATGAATTTAATAGGTATATGAAAGCTATAAAAGAAAAAAAAGCATAATATAAGATATTAAAATGAATGCTATTAAATCTCTTTTCGTTAAAACTAAACAACAACGAAAAGGGATTTTTTTATTACTACTACTCATAGTAGTATTACAATGTATTTATACTTTTGTAGAATTTCCATCAAAAGAAATTACTGTAGATACAAAAACGTTAGAAGCGTTTAAACTTCAAATAGATTCTCTTAAAAACGTTGAAATAGATAATAAAAAAACTAAAATATTTCCTTTTAACCCAAACTACATATCAGATTATAAAGGAGCAGTCTTGGGGATGAACACAGCAGAGATAGATCGTTTATTAAAATTTAGAGCACAAAATAAATGGGTTAATTCTGCTAAAGAATTTCAAAATGTAACAAAAGTTTCAGATTCTCTTTTGGTAACAATGTCTCCCTATTTTAAGTTTCCAGATTGGGTGAAAAATCCAAAACCTAGAGCTAATTTTTCTAAAACAAATCAACGTACTTTAAAGGATAATTACGAAAAAATAGATTTAAGTACAGCAACAGCTATCCAGCTTCAAAAAATATATGGTATCGGCGAAAAACTATCCGAGCGTATTATAAAATACCGTACTAAAAATAAAGGCTTTATTGCCTTAATAGAATTACAAGAGATATATGGTCTATCACCAGAAGTCATTGAAAATATTAAAGAACGTTGTGTTATTAAATTACCTAAAAAAGCAGTAAAACTAAATGTTAATACAGCTACTAGAGACGAATTAGTAACTATTAAATACATAGATTACGAAATAGCACATAATATTATTGAGGAGAGAACACTAAGAGAAGGATTTAAGTCTATTGATGAATTAACAAAAGTAAAGGACTTTCCAATAAAAAAAATAGAGATAATTAGATTATATTTGACAATTAATTAGAAATAACGAATAATAACATAAATGGATACCAGATACTTCACAGAAGAACATCAATTATTTAGAGAAAGCTTACAAGATTTTTTAAAGAAAGAGGTTGTCCCTCATATTGAAAAATGGGAGGAAACGGGAAAAATAGACCGTTTTATATGGGAGAAGTTTGGAGAAATGGGATTCTTTGGAATAGCATATCCTGAAGCTTACGGAGGTTTAGACTTAGATTTGTTTTACACAGTGATTTTCTTAGAAGAATTACAAAAAATAAATTCTGGAGGATTTGCTGCAGCAATGTGGGCACATGCCTATTTAGCTATGACGCATGTTAATGCAGAAGGAGGAGAGGCAATAAAAGAAAAGTATTTAACAAAAAGTATTACAGGAGAGTTAATAGGTGCAATGGCAGTAACAGAACCCTTTGGAGGAAGTGATGTTGCAGGAATGCGAACAACAGCAGTTAAAAAAGGAGACACCTATGTTATAAATGGTTCTAAAACTTTTATTACAAATGGAGTGTATAGCGATTATATTGTAGTCGCAGCTAAAACAAATCCAGAACTAGGAAATAAAGGGATTAGTATGTTTATTATAGATAGAGATACTCCAGGTGTAACAGCCACAAAGCTTGATAAACTTGGTTGGCGAGCTTCAGATACAGGAGAAATAGCTTTCGATAATGTTGTTATTCCCGCTAGTAATTTAATGGGTGAAGAAAATAAAGGGTTTGCATACATCATGCAGCATTTTGCATTAGAACGCCTAATAATGGGAATAAATGCCCATGCAAGAGCCGAGTTCGCACTAGAATATGCAATTCAGTATATGTCCGAGCGTCAAGCTTTTGGTAAATCTATAAATACATTTCAAGCATTACGCCATACAATGGCAGATGGGTATGCAGATATGGAAGTTTGTAAAGAATTCAACTATTCAGTAACAGCAAGATTAGATAAAGGAGAATATGTTGTTAAAGAAGCGACCATTTCTAAGTTGCGATCTACTAAAATGGCAGACGATGTAATATACCAATGTCTTCAAATGCTTGGAGGTTATGGTTACATGGAAGAGTACCCAATGGCAAGACTACTTAGAGATAGTCGTTTAGGGCCAATAGGAGGCGGCACCTCTGAAATTTTAAGAGAAATTATCGCCAAAATGGTAATAGATAAAAAAGAGTATAAACCAGCGGTAAAGCATTAATAGAAATTAGCATTTTGGTGAAAATACTCAAAAATTATCGCCAAAATGGTAATAGATAAAAAAGAGTACAAGCCAGCTGTAAAGCATTAATAGAAATTAACATTTTGGTGAAAATACCCAAAAATTATCGCCAAAATGGTAATAGATAAAAAAGAGTATAAACCAGCGGTAAAGCATTAATAGGAATTAGCATTTTGGTGAAAATACCCAAAAATTATCACCAAGATGGTAATAAGCAAAGAGAAAAATAAGTTTGTGTAATCACTCTAAGGTTATTCTATATAGATAGCAATAATTAGAATGAAAAAGCGTTAGTTTAAAGAAATCATTTATATTGGCATTACTCTTGCATAGTTTCTAAATAAATTTAAACCTCATTTAAAATGTTTAAAACTAATTACAAAAAATATTTAGCCCTAATTCTGCTGCTTATTGGATCATCTACACTGTTTGCTCAGATAGAGTTAAAAAATAAAGTAGTAGACTTTAATAAAGGAGAAGGCATAGAAAGTGCTAGTGTATATATAAAAAATACTACAATAGGTACGATAACAAATGCAGATGGTAAATTTGCACTTCAAGTACCAAGAGAACACGAAAACGATTCGCTTGTAGTGTCTTCAATAGGATATTCTACCTATAAAATACCAATTTCTGAGTATGATGCAGATTTTGAAATTTTTCTTGAAGAAGAGATCGCATCATTAGAAGAGGTGTTAATAGTAGGAGAACCAAGACCAACAACAGGAAACGATATTATGGTTAGAGCCATAGAACGGTTGCCAAGAAACTTACCTGATTCTTCATATATTCAAAAAGGATTCCTAAGACATAAAGAACGTAATAAAAATGAGTTTAAATGGCTTATAGAAAGTGCTATTACCGTTTACGATTCTGGATTCACTGTTCCTACAACAAGAAATTTTCTTAAAATAAATGTAGATCAAGTTAGAAAAAGTTACGATTTAAGAGATATAGATAGCTTATTTACTTACCAAGCCTATTTAAATCAAAACAACAAAAAGTATTACAACAAAAAAGATATAAGAAGAGAACAAGTAAAAACAGCTGATTTAGTTAAAGCTATAAAATGGAATGACGATAGAGTTAATGGACTTCAAAATATTTTTAAAGGAAAATTAAACCTACTCCGCAATGCAAATAATGCAAAAGCGCTATTTGGAGAAAATATGCTAGAAAAGCATCAATTTGAGCTGGATACTATTTTAGTTGATAATGAGAGGAAGCTATATAAAATAAAAATATTAAAAAGTACAGACTTTGTTGGTTTAGATACAAAAGGAATATACAATGAAGGATTTGAAGCCAATGGATGGGTGTATATATATTGGGATAATTATGCCATTAAAAAAATTGAGTACGAGCTAGTAGCCGCTTCCAAAGCACAAAAAATAAGAAGTAAACGTCTATTTGATACGCAGCTTAATCACAAATTAGTTATTTCATATAAAGAGTATGAAGATAAAATGTATCCAAATTATATTTATTATGAGACGCCAAAACTAGTTAATATAGGAAGAGCGCAAGAAAAGTTAACAGAAGCAGAAGAAGCCCGTTATAAAAAAGAAGAACGCTATTACTATACCGTACAAGAAATTTTATTCTCCGAAGTTATATTAGATAAGGACAAAATAAAAGAAGCATTACAAAAAAAGTGGGATAAAGATATTTTTTCTCCAAAACCATATAATAAAGAGTTTTGGGATACGTATAATATTTTATTAGAAAGCGAAGAAGACGAGAAGCTAATTGAAGACTTAACACAGAGAGCATCGTTATTTAAAGAATAAATAGTCTAATCTATTACAAAAAAGAAAGCCAGAAAATAATAGTTCTGGCTTTTTCAATTATAAAATGAGCGTGCGCATAATAACTTTAAGAACTCTCTCTCTAATATTTTATAAGAAGCTTACAGTGAGTTTACAAAAATTATCATATTAATGTTATGTAAAAGTTCTTATATTTAAACCTATGCAACTAGAACAATTTATAGAGTATTTGTTACTTGAGAAAAAATATTCTCAGTTAACCGTTAACGCTTATCAAAAAGATATAGAATCTTTTATAAAGTTTTTTGAGTTAGAATATGGAGAAGTTGTCGTAGAAGAAATAAACTATGCACAGATAAGACAGTGGATAATTAGTTTGGTTGAAAGCAAAATTTCTAATCGAAGTATTAATAGAAAAGTATCGGCATTAAACTCTTTTTTTAAGTTTTTACTAAAAGTAGAAACCATAACACAAAATCCTTTAGCTAAACATAAGGCACTTAAAACAAGTAAAAAAGTTCAAGTTCCATTTTCCGAAGTTGAAATTAATAAGGTGCTAGAAGAATTTAATCATGATAATACATTTGAAGGTATTAGAAATAAACTTATAATAGAATTATTTTATTCCACAGGAATAAGGAGAATAGAGTTAATAGAAATAAAACTTTCAGATTTAGATTTAGAAAACGGAACATTAAAGGTGTTAGGAAAGCGAAACAAAGAACGCTATGTCCCTTTATTACATTCTGTAGTGCAAACAATAAAACTGTATAAATCTCAGCGACAGGGCTTAAGAGAAATAGTGAATTTTGAATATCTTTTTTTAACAAAAAAAGGGGTTAAAATATACGAAACACTTGTATATAGAATAATAAATGAGTATTTTAGTATGGCATCATTAAAGGTTAAAAAGAGTCCACATATATTAAGGCATTCGTTTGCGACTCACTTATTAAACCAAGGTGCAGATTTAAATGCTGTAAAAGAACTTTTAGGACATTCTAGTTTAGCTGCAACACAGATTTATACTCACAATAGTATAGCAGAACTAAAAAAAGTATACTCTAAGGCGCATCCTAGAAGTAAAAAGTGATAACAGCAACTCATTGTTAAACCAATAAAAAGAAGAGTATGAAGGTGAACACACAATCCGTAAATTTCAATGCAGACCAAAAACTATTGGATTTCATTCAAAAACGAATGGATAAGCTAGAACTGTTTTATGACAAAGTCATAAAATCAGATGTATTTTTAAAAGTAGAAAACACAAGTGATAAAGAAAATAAAATATTTGAAGCAAGAGTAAGCGTGCCAGGAGATAGTTTTGTAGTAAAGAAACAATGTAAAACGTTCGAAGAAGGAGCAGATAGTGCTATTGCCTCTTTAGAAAGACAACTAAAAAAGCGAAAAGAAAAACTTAGAGCACACATGTAGAAAAAATATTTAAAATATTTTAAAAAAATGTTTTGAATAAAAGAATAAATATATACATTTGCAGTCCGTTAGAAATAGCGGGCTTTTTTTATGATTAAAAATGCAGAAAAAAAGCCGATGTAGCTCAGCTGGCTAGAGCAGCTGATTTGTAATCAGCAGGTCGTGGGTTCGAGTCCCTCCATCGGCTCAAAAAAATAAACAGATTTTCTAATTTTAGAAATGAAGTTTTAAAGTTCTTTAAAAGAGTGATAAATTTAAAATAGGGGAGATACTCAAGCGGCCAACGAGGGCAGACTGTAAATCTGCTGACTATGTCTTCGCAGGTTCGAATCCTGCTCTCCCCACTATTTTTTTAAATAGGTTTTAAATTAAAAAGGAATTTAAATAATTGCGAGAGTAGCTCAGTTGGTAGAGCGTCAGCCTTCCAAGCTGAATGTCGCCGGTTCGAACCCGGTCTCTCGCTCTAATATTTAAGCCGGTGTAGCTCAGGGGTAGAGCGTTTCCTTGGTAAGGAAGAGGTCACGGGTTCAAATCCCGTCATTGGCTCAATTTTAAAGGCGTAAAATATAGAACACTAATATTATTATATAACTAAGATTAAATTATTAAAAGCATGGCAAAGGGAACTTTCGATCGTTCAAAACCACACTTAAATATAGGTACAATTGGACACGTAGATCACGGGAAAACAACGTTAACTGCTGCTATTACTAAAGTATTAGCTGACGCAGGTTTATCAGAAGCTAGAGATTTCGATCAAATCGATAACGCTCCTGAAGAAAAAGAAAGAGGTATTACAATTAATACATCTCACGTAGAGTATCAAACAGAAAATCGTCACTATGCTCACGTTGATTGTCCAGGTCACGCCGATTACGTAAAGAACATGGTAACTGGTGCTGCTCAAATGGATGGTGCTATATTAGTAGTTGCTGCGACAGATGGTCCAATGCCACAAACTCGTGAGCACATCTTATTAGGTCGTCAGGTAGGTATCCCAAGAATAGTAGTATTCTTAAACAAAGTGGATATGGTTGATGATGAGGAGCTTTTAGAATTAGTAGACATGGAAGTTAGAGAATTATTATCTTTCTACGAGTACGATGGAGATAATGGTCCTGTAGTTTCAGGTTCAGCTTTAGGTGCACTTAACGGTGAGCAAAAATGGGTTGATACTGTATTAGAATTAATGAAAGAAGTAGATGCATGGATTGAAGAGCCATTAAGAGAGGTTGATAAAGATTTCTTAATGCCAATCGAAGATGTATTCTCTATTACAGGTCGTGGTACTGTAGCAACTGGTCGTATTGAAACTGGTATTGCTAACACTGGAGATCCTGTAGAGATAATTGGTATGGGAGCTGAAAAATTAACATCTACTATTACAGGAATTGAAATGTTCCGTCAAATATTAGATAGAGGTGAAGCTGGAGATAATGCAGGTATCTTATTAAGAGGTATTGCTAAAGAAGATATCTCTAGAGGTATGGTAATCTGTAAGCCAGGTTCTGTAACACCACACAACAAATTCAAAGCAGAGGTTTATATCCTTAAAAAAGAAGAAGGTGGACGTCACACTCCATTCCATAACAACTACCGTCCACAGTTTTACGTACGTACAACTGACGTAACAGGAAACATTGCTTTACCTGATGGAGTAGAGATGGTAATGCCTGGAGATAACTTAACAATTACTGTTGATTTAATCCAACCAATTGCAATGAACGTAGGTTTACGTTTCGCTATCCGTGAAGGAGGTAGAACAGTTGGAGCTGGACAGGTAACTGAAATTTTATAATAAACGTAGTTTATTAAATATAAAAAGTTAAGGTGTTTCTTTTTTGAAGCGCCTTGACTTTTATCTACGGGTTTAGCTCAGTTGGTAGAGCACTGGTCTCCAAAACCAGGTGTCGGGAGTTCGAGTCTCTCAACCCGTGCTTAGTGAAAAATAAAGTCTTTTGAGTTTTGTTTTTCAGACGTTAAGTTAAAATTACAAAGGAATGATTTATGTCAATCCTTGAAAAAAGAAATATAAATGGCTGGAATAGTAAATTACATAAAAGAATCATTCGGTGAATTAAAAAATAATGTGACTTGGACGCCTTGGTCCGAAACACAAAATTTAACCGTTTTAGTTGCTGTATTTTCAATTATATTCTCTTTAGTTGTATGGGGAATAGATACTGTTTTCAGTAAAGTTATAAGTCAATATTTTAATTTAATATCCTAAAGTTAAGATTCGATGGCTGAAGTAGGAGAAAAAAAGTGGTACGTTGTAAGAGCGGTAAGTGGTCAAGAAAATAAGATTAAAACCTATATCGAGAATGAAATAGCTCGTTTAGGATATCAAGATTATGTTGAGAAAGTGCTGGTTCCTACAGAAAATGTAGTACAAATAAGAAATGGAAAAAAAATAACCAAAGAGAAAGTATATTTCAGTGGTTATATAATGATTAAAGCGAATTTAACAGGAGAAATACCTCACGTAATAAAATCAATTACTAACGTTATAGGTTTCTTAGGCGCTACAAAAGGAGGAGATCCATTACCGTTAAGACAATCTGAAGTAAACAGAATGTTAGGTAAAGTAGATGAGTTAACTGTAGAAACAGATACTAATGTAGCAATCCCTTATACAAAAGGAGAAACTGTAAAAGTAATAGATGGACCATTTAATGGATTCGATGGTACCATAGAAAATATAAACGAAGAAAAGCGTAAGCTAGAAGTAATGGTGAAGATTTTTGGAAGAAAAACACCATTAGAGTTAAGCTATATGCAAGTAGAAAAGATATAATAATTGTTACATAAAGATGGGATTAATTTATGCTTCCAAAATATAAATTAATACCGAACTAAATTATTAAAAATGGCAAAAGAATTAAGTAAAGTAGTTAAGTTACAAGTAAGGGGAGGTGCTGCGAATCCGTCGCCACCGGTTGGACCCGCTTTAGGTGCTGCTGGAGTTAACATTATGGAGTTCTGTAAGCAGTTTAATGCTAGAACACAGGACAAATCTGGTAAAGTATTACCAGTTGTTATCTCGGTTTACAAAGACAAATCTTTCGAGTTTGTTATTAAAACCCCTCCAGCTGCAGTACAATTATTAGAAGCGGCCAAAGTGAAAAAAGGATCAGGTGAACCTCACGTAAAAAAAGTAGCAAAAGTTTCTTGGGATCAAATCAGAACTATTGCAGAAGACAAAATGCCAGATTTAAATGCATTTACAATCGAATCTGCAATGAAAATGGTAGCTGGAACAGCAAGATCTATGGGTATAACTGTTAAAGGTGGTGAAGCACCTAATTAACCTAAAAAGATTTTAAAATGGCAAGATTAACAAAGAAACAAAAAGAAGCTCAAGCAAAAATCGAAAAGGATAAAGTATATTCTTTAGCAGAAGCTTCAGCATTAGTAAAAGAAATAACCAATACAAAGTTTGATGCATCAGTGGATATCGCTGTTCGTCTTGGAGTAGATCCAAGAAAAGCTAATCAAATGGTGAGAGGAGTAGTATCTCTTCCTCACGGTACTGGTAAAGATGTAAAAGTATTAGCATTAGTAACTCCAGATAAAGAAGATGAAGCAAAAGCAGCTGGAGCAGATTACGTTGGATTACAAGAATATCTTGATAAAATTAAATCAGGATGGACAGATGTAGACGTAATTATTACTATGCCTAGTGTAATGGGTAAATTAGGGCCTCTAGGACGTGTTTTAGGACCTCGTGGATTAATGCCTAACCCAAAGACAGGAACAGTAACTATGGATGTCGCTAAAGCGGTAACAGAAGTAAAAGCTGGTAAAATTGACTTTAAAGTTGATAAAACAGGTATCGTACACGCTGCAATAGGAAAAGCATCTTTTAGTGCTGAGAAAATTGCAGGTAACGCAAACGAATTATTAACAACATTAATTAAACTGAAGCCAACTGCGGCAAAAGGAACTTACGTAAAGAGCATTCATATGTCTAGCACAATGAGTCCTAGTATTGCAGTTGATACTAAAATCGGTTAGTAGTTAAATAACTTATTATTATGACAAGAGAAGAAAAATCACAAGTTATTGAAGAATTAACTGGACAGCTAGCTGAGAATGCTAATATATACTTAGCAGATATCTCAGGATTAAATGCAGGTACTACTTCAGACCTACGTCGTGCTTGTTTTAAAGCTAACGTAACATTAGCAGTAGTTAAAAATACATTACTTGAAAAAGCAATGGAAGCTTCAGATAAAGATTTTGGAGATTTACCATCAACGCTTAAAGGTAATACATCTGTAATGTACTCAGAAACTGGTAATGCACCAGCTAAAGTAATCAAAGCATTCCGTAAGAAGTCAGAAAAGCCTTTATTAAAAGGAGCTTTTATAGAGGAAGCTGTTTACATTGGAGACGATCAACTAGACATGTTAGTTAACATTAAGTCTAAAGAAGAATTAATTGGAGATATCATTGGATTACTTCAATCACCAGCTAAAAACGTTATTTCTGCACTTAAATCAGGTGGAGGAACATTAGCAGGTATTCTTAAAACATTATCTGAAAAAGAAGGATAATTTAAAAAGTACGCACTTTACACAATTATATTATTACAAAAATTATTAAAACGATAGAAAATGGCAGATTTAAAAGAATTCGCAGAACAATTAGTTAACTTAACAGTAAAAGACGTTAACGAATTAGCAAACATATTAAAAGATGAGTATGGTATCGAGCCTGCTGCTGCTGCTGCAGTTGTACAAGCTGGACCTGGAGGTGGTGGAGACGCTGCTGAAGAGAAAACTGAATTTGATGTAATCCTTAAAGCTGCAGGTGGCGCTAAGTTAGCTGTTGTAAAATTAGTTAAAGAATTAACTGGATTAGGATTAAAAGAAGCTAAAGGATTAGTTGACGATGCACCAAGTGCAATCAAAGAAGGTGTTTCTAAAGATGAAGCAGAAGGTTTAAAATCTTCTTTAGAAGAAGCTGGAGCAGAGGTTGAGCTTAAGTAAGCTTTACTCTAAAACATTACAAAGGTTTAGGTCTGGAGAGTAGTCTCTAAGACCTAGACCATTTGTCGTATATAGTGACAAGCTATATACAATCATATTTTTTTTAATCAAAATTTCGTCCATTGATGTTAGTAACACAAGCTGAAAGATTAAATTTCTCGTCTATAGTCAATAGAACAGAATATCCAGATTTTATGGATATTCAAATAAAATCCTTTCAGGATTTTTTCCAACTAGAAACAAAATCTGAAGAAAGAGGTGATGAAGGGTTATACAACACCTTCATGGAAAATTTTCCAATTACAGATACCCGTAATCAATTCGTATTAGAATTTTTAGATTACTTCATAGATCCACCAAGATATGCCATTGAAGAATGTATAGAAAGAGGACTTACTTATAGCGTTCCGCTTAAAGCAAGGTTAAAGTTATATTGTACAGACCCTGAACACGAGGATTTCGAAACTATTGTTCAAGATGTGTACTTAGGAACGATACCTTATATGACACCTAGTGGTACGTTTTGTATCAATGGTGCAGAACGTGTAGTTGTATCTCAATTACACAGATCTCCAGGAGTATTTTTTGGACAATCTTTCCATGCAAATGGAACAAAATTATATTCAGCAAGAGTTATACCTTTTAAAGGGTCTTGGATTGAATTTGCTACAGATATTAACCAAGTAATGTATGCTTATATCGATAGAAAAAAGAAGTTACCTGTAACGACTTTATTTAGAGCTATTGGTTTTGAGCGTGATAAAGATATTCTTGAAATTTTTGATTTAGCTGAAGAAGTTAAAGTATCAAAATCAGGATTAAAAAAGTATCAAGGAAGAAAACTTGCAGCGCGTGTATTAAACACATGGCATGAAGATTTCGTTGATGAAGATACAGGAGAAGTTGTATCTATCGAGCGTAACGAAATTGTATTAGATCGTGATACTGAATTAGACAAAGAAAACATAGAAGAAATCATTGAAGTTGGAGTTAAAACAATCCTTTTGCACAAGGAAACTTCAGAACAAGGTGATTACGCCATTATACATAATACGCTTCAAAAAGATCCAACAAACTCGGAGAAAGAAGCAGTAGAACATATTTATAGACAATTACGTAATGCAGAGCCGCCAGATGAGGAAACTGCACGTGGTATTATAGATAAATTATTCTTTAGTGATCAACGTTACTCTTTAGGAGAAGTTGGACGTTATAGAATGAATAAAAAATTAGGTCTTGATATTGGTATGGATAAGCAAGTGCTTACCAAAGAAGATATCATTACCATTATAAAATACTTAATAGAACTTATTAACTCTAAAGCAGAGATTGATGATATTGATCACTTATCTAACCGTCGTGTACGTACAGTAGGAGAACAATTATCTCAACAGTTTGGAGTAGGTTTAGCACGTATGGCACGTACTATTCGTGAGCGTATGAATGTTCGTGATAACGAAGTATTTACACCAATAGATTTAATTAATGCAAAGACCTTGTCTTCTGTAATTAATTCTTTCTTTGGAACAAACCAGCTATCTCAATTTATGGATCAAACAAATCCATTAGCAGAGATAACACACAAACGTCGATTATCTGCATTAGGACCTGGAGGACTATCTAGAGAAAGAGCAGGGTTCGAGGTACGTGATGTTCACTATACACACTATGGACGTTTATGTCCTATTGAAACACCAGAAGGACCAAACATTGGTTTAATATCATCTTTA
The DNA here is from genome assembly GCF_053601615.1 of Pontimicrobium sp. MEBiC06410. Taxonomy (NCBI): domain Bacteria; kingdom Pseudomonadati; phylum Bacteroidota; class Flavobacteriia; order Flavobacteriales; family Flavobacteriaceae; genus Pontimicrobium; species Pontimicrobium sp. MEBiC06410. The sequence goes on along the minus strand of NZ_JBSHNT010000147.1, from coordinate 13,029 downwards.
TCTGTATATGCAAAAGTGAATTCTATGGGATTCATAGAAACACCATACAGAAAAGTAACAAACGGTGTTGTAGATATTAACAGTGCACCTACCTATTTAAGTGCAGAAGAAGAAGAAGAAAAATTAATCGCGCAAGCCACTGTAGAAGTCGATGAAACAGGAAAAATCCTTCACGATAAAGTAATTGCTCGTATGGAAGGTGATTTCCCTGTAATGGATCCAAAAGAAATTCATTATACAGATGTTGCACCAAACCAGATATCTTCTATCTCAGCCTCTTTAATTCCATTCCTAGAGCATGATGATGCCAACCGTGCATTAATGGGATCTAACATGATGCGTCAAGCCGTACCATTATTACGTCCACAAGCTCCAATTGTAGGAACAGGATTAGAACGCCAAGTAGCATCAGATTCCCGTGTATTAATAAATGCAGAAGGAGAAGGTGTTGTACAATATGTAGACGCAAACGAAATTGTTATAAAATACGACCGTACAGAAGATGAAGCTAAAGTAAGTTTCGATAGCGATATCAAGACATATCCTTTAGTAAAATTCAGAAAAACAAACCAAGGAACCTCTATTAACCTTAAGCCTATCGTTAAAAAGGGAGATAAAGTAACAAAAGGTCAAGTATTATCTGAAGGATACGCCACTCAAAAAGGAGAATTAGCTTTAGGTAGAAATATGAAAGTAGCCTTTATGCCTTGGAAAGGGTATAACTTTGAGGATGCGATTGTAATTTCAGAAAAAGTAGTACGCGAAGATATATTTACATCTATCCATATCGATGAGTATTCTTTAGATGTTAGAGATACAAAATTAGGTAACGAAGAGTTAACTAATGATATCCCTAACGTTTCAGAAGAAGCTACAAAAGATTTAGATGAAAACGGAATGATTCGTATTGGTGCGGAAGTTAAACCAGGTGATATCCTTATCGGAAAAATTACACCTAAAGGAGAAAGCGACCCAACACCAGAAGAAAAATTATTACGTGCAATCTTTGGAGATAAAGCAGGAGATGTAAAAGATGCCTCTTTAAAAGCATCACCATCTTTACACGGTGTAGTAATTAATAAAAAATTATTCTCTCGTGCTATAAAAGATAAACGTAAAAGAGCTCAAGACAAAGAAGATATCTCTCAATTAGAAGGAATCTATAATGCTAAGTTCGAAGAATTACAATCTGTATTAGTAGATAAACTATTTACTATAGTAAACGGAAAAACTTCTCAAGGAATCTTCAATGATTTAGGAGAAGAAGTATTACCAAAAGGTAAGAAGTTTACATTAAAAATGTTAAATGCTGTAGATGATTATACACACTTAACATCAGGAACTTGGACAACAGACGAGCATACCAATAAATTAGTTGCAGATTTAATTCATAACTATAAGATTAAAGAAAACGATTTACAAGGTTCATTACGTCGTGAGAAGTTTACAATTTCTGTAGGAGATGAATTACCAGCAGGTATTATAAAATTAGCTAAAGTTTACATTGCTAAAAAACGTAAATTAAAAGTAGGAGATAAAATGGCAGGACGTCACGGTAACAAAGGTATTGTTGCACGTATTGTTCGTCAAGAAGATATGCCGTTCTTAGAAGACGGAACACCAGTAGATATCGTATTAAACCCATTAGGAGTACCATCACGTATGAACATTGGACAGATATACGAAACAGTGTTAGGTTGGGCAGGACAAGACTTAGGTCGTACCTATGCAACACCTATATTCGATGGAGCTACAATAGACCAAATTAACGAATTTACAGATGAAGCTGGAATTCCAAGATACGGACATACTTATTTATACGATGGAGGAACAGGAGAACGTTTCGATCAGCCAGCAACAGTTGGTGTGATTTATATGTTAAAACTGGGACACATGGTAGACGATAAAATGCACGCACGTTCTATTGGACCATACTCTTTAATAACACAACAACCTCTTGGTGGTAAAGCACAATTTGGTGGACAACGTTTTGGAGAGATGGAAGTATGGGCATTAGAAGCCTATGGAGCATCTGCAACATTAAGAGAAATCTTAACTGTAAAATCTGATGATGTAGTTGGTAGAGCTAAAACTTACGAATCTATCGTAAAAGGTGAGCCAATGCCAGATCCAGGATTACCAGAATCATTCAACGTACTTATGCACGAATTGAAAGGTTTAGGATTAGACATTAGATTAGAGGAATAATTTTATCCCCGCGAAAGCGGGGAACTTATAAATTGAAGTTTTAATTTTTTAAGTAAAACTTTAATTATAAAAAAATCAAAGTTTCAGCATTATGGCAAGAAAACAAGATAAGAATACAGTAAAGAGATTTAATAAAATCTCAATTGGTTTAGCATCTCCAGAGTCTATTTTAGCAGAGTCAAGAGGAGAGGTGTTAAAACCTGAAACTATCAATTATCGAACACATAAACCAGAAAGAGATGGTTTATTCTGTGAGCGTATTTTTGGTCCTGTAAAAGACTACGAATGTGCTTGTGGTAAATATAAAAGAATACGATACAAAGGTATTGTTTGTGACCGTTGTGGAGTTGAAGTAACAGAAAAGAAAGTACGTAGAGATAGAGTAGGGCACATCAACCTTGTTGTACCAGTAGCTCATATTTGGTACTTCCGTTCTTTACCAAATAAAATAGGATACTTATTAGGATTACCATCTAAGAAATTAGATATGATTATTTACTACGAACGTTATGTAGTAATACAAGCTGGTAATGCTAAAAATGAAGAAGGAGAACCATTACAAAAAATGGATTTCTTAACAGAAGAAGAATACCTTAATGTATTAGAAAGTCTACCTCAAGATAATCAATACTTAGAAGATACAGACCCAGAGAAGTTTATTGCTAAAATGGGGGCAGAGTGTCTTATCGAGTTATTATCTAGAATAGATTTAGATACATTATCATACCAATTACGTCATAAAGCAAATACAGAAACGTCTAAACAACGTAAAACTGAAGCTTTAAAACGATTACAAGTAGTTGAAGCATTACGTGAATCTAATAACAACAGAGAAAATCGTCCAGAATGGATGATTATGAAAGTTGTGCCAATTATTCCGCCAGAATTACGTCCATTAGTACCATTAGATGGAGGCCGTTTTGCAACGTCGGATTTAAATGATTTATACCGTCGTGTAATTATACGAAACAACCGTTTAAAAAGATTAGTGGAGATTAAAGCTCCAGAAGTAATCTTACGTAACGAGAAGCGTATGTTACAAGAATCGGTAGATTCATTATTTGATAACACACGTAAATCATCTGCAGTAAAAACAGATTCAAATAGACCATTAAAATCATTATCAGATTCACTTAAAGGTAAGCAAGGACGTTTCCGTCAAAACTTACTAGGTAAACGTGTAGATTATTCAGCACGTTCTGTAATTGTTGTAGGACCAGAATTAAAATTATTTGAGTGTGGTTTACCAAAAAATATGGCAGCAGAACTTTACAAGCCTTTTATTATTAGAAAACTAATAGAAAGAGGAATTGTAAAAACAGTAAAATCTGCTAAGAAAATTATAGATAAAAGAGAACCAGTGGTTTGGGATATCTTGGAAAATGTTCTTAAAGGACATCCAGTATTACTAAACCGTGCACCTACGCTTCACCGTCTTGGAATTCAAGCATTCCAACCAAAATTAATAGAAGGTAAAGCAATACAGTTACACCCATTAGTATGTACGGCCTTTAATGCCGATTTCGATGGAGATCAAATGGCGGTGCACTTACCATTAGGACCAGAAGCTATTTTAGAATGTCAATTATTAATGTTGGCTTCACATAATATCTTAAATCCTGCAAATGGATCACCAGTAACCGTACCATCTCAGGATATGGTACTTGGTCTATATTATATGACTAAGTTACGTAAGTCTACACCAGAATTAACCGTTAAAGGAGAAGGCTTAACATTCTACTCAGCAGAAGAAGTAACAATAGCTTATAACGAGAAACGTGTAGATTTAAATGCAGAAATTAAAGTAAGAACCATTGACTTTAATGAAGCAGGAGAATTAGTACCACAAATTATAGAAACTACAGTTGGACGTGTACTTTTCAATGAAAAAGTACCAGCAGCAGCAGGATACATAAACCAAGTTTTAACTAAGAAGTCGCTTAGAGACATCATTGGAGATATCTTAAAGGTAACAAGTGTACCAGAAACAGCAGCTTTCTTAGATGAAATTAAAACATTAGGATATAACTTCGCCTTTAGAGGAGGATTATCATTTAGTTTAGGAGATATTATTATCCCACCAGAAAAACAATCAATGATTGATGCCGCTAATAAAAAAGTAGACGGTATTACAGGTAACTATAACATGGGACTTATAACAAATAACGAACGTTATAACCAAGTTATTGATATCTGGACATCAACAAATGCAGAGTTAACAGAGTTGTCTATGAAGCGTATTCGCGAAGACCAACAAGGATTTAACTCGGTATATATGATGCTTGATTCTGGAGCCCGTGGATCTAAAGAACAGATTCGTCAACTTACAGGTATGCGTGGATTAATGGCAAAACCTAAAAAATCTAATGCAGGAGGAGGAGAAATTATTGAAAACCCGATTCTTTCTAACTTTAAAGAAGGACTTTCAATTTTAGAATACTTTATCTCAACGCACGGTGCACGTAAAGGTCTTGCCGATACAGCACTTAAAACTGCCGATGCAGGATACTTAACACGTCGTTTAGTAGACGTATCTCAAGATGTTATAGTAAACAGTGAAGACTGTGGAACATTAAGAGGTGTTGAAGTAACAGCATTAAAGAAAAATGATGAAGTTGTAGAAAAATTAAGTGCACGTGTTGTAGGACGAATAGCTCTTAACGATGTTTATAACCCATTAACAGAAGAATTAATCGTAGAAGCAGGAGCATTAATAGGAGACGAAATTGCAGAAGCAATTGAAGCTTCACCTCTAGAATCTGTAGAAGTACGCTCACCATTAAGCTGTGAAGCTCTAAAAGGAATTTGTGCTAAATGTTACGGTCGTAACCTAGCAACAAATAAAATGGTACAACGAGGAGAAGCAGTAGGTGTAGTAGCCGCGCAATCTATTGGAGAACCAGGAACACAGTTAACACTTCGTACATTCCACGTAGGAGGTATTGCAGGTAACATTTCAGAAGAAAATAAGTTAGTTGTTAAGTTTGATGGAATTGCCGAAATTGAAGAACTTAAAACAGTTAAAGGCGAAGATAAAGAAGGAAACGAAGTAGATATCGTTATCTCTCGTACTTCAGAATTAAAACTTGTAGATAAGAAAACAGGAATTACACTAAGTACAAATAATATTCCATACGGGTCTACCATTTTTGTTAATAACGGTGATAAGTTAAAAGCAGGAGATGTAGTATGTGAATGGGATCCATACAACGGTGTAATTATTTCTGAATTTGCTGGAAAAGTAAGATATGAAAATATCGAACAAGGGGTAACATATCAAGTAGAAATTGATGAACAAACAGGTTTCCAAGAAAAAGTAATTTCAGAGTCTAGAAATAAGAAGCTAATTCCAACACTTATCGTAGAAGATGGCAAAGGAGAAGCAATACGTTCGTACAACTTACCAGTTGGAGCACACATAATGATAGACGATGGAGAGAAAATTAAAATAGGTAAAATTTTAGTTAAAATACCACGTAAATCAGCTAAAGCAGGGGATATTACAGGAGGTTTACCACGTGTAACAGAGTTATTCGAAGCTCGTAACCCATCTAACCCAGCAGTAGTAAGTGCAATCGATGGTGTAGTATCATTTGGTAAAATTAAGAGAGGTAATCGTGAGATTATTATAGAATCTAAATTAGGAGATATTAAGAAATACTTAGTAAAACTATCAAATCAAATTCTTGTACAAGAAAACGATTTTGTAAAAGCAGGTATGCCTCTATCAGACGGATCTATAACACCAAACGATATCTTAAATATTAAAGGGCCAGCAGCAGTACAACAATACTTAGTAAACGAAGTACAAGAAGTATACCGTTTACAAGGTGTAAAAATTAACGATAAGCACTTTGAAGTTGTTGTAAGACAAATGATGCGTAAAGTAAAAATTATCGACTCAGGAGATACAATCTTCTTAGAAGACCAATTAGTACACAAAGCAGACTTTATCGAGCAAAACGATGATATATTTGGTAAAAAAGTTGTTGAAGACGCAGGAGACTCAACGAATCTTAAAGAAGGACAAATCATTACATCTTTCGAGTTAAGAGACGAAAACTCTTTATTACGCCGCGAGGACAAGAAGTTAGTTGTAGCTAGAGAAGCACAACCAGCAACTGCAACACCAATTTTACAAGGTATAACAAGAGCATCGTTACAAACTAAATCGTTTATCTCTGCGGCCTCGTTCCAAGAGACAACGAAAGTACTTAACGAAGCAGCAGTAGCAGGTAAAGTAGATTCATTAGAAGGACTTAAAGAAAATGTAATTGTAGGACACAGAATTCCAGCAGGAACAGGAATGCGTTCTTACGACAACATTATAGTAGGATCAAAAGAAGAATTTGATGAAATGATGAAAGCAAAACAAGAAGTTAATTATAATTAATAATTATTATTCCTGAGAAGACAGGAATCTTGTTAAACTTCATATAAGTTAAAAATCTTTATAAATAATTAAAAAGTCCTGTTTAAAAAGCAGGACTTTTTTAATAGAAAACTAAATAACTCTGTTTTACGGAATAAAAAAACAAAAAATGGCAGATAAAAAAGATGAAAAGCCAAAACAAGGCCAAATAAATATAGAATTAGACGAAAAAATTGCAGAAGGAATCTATTCTAACCTAGCAATAATAAATCACTCAGTATCTGAGTTCGTTGTAGATTTTGTAAGTATTATGCCAGGGGCGCCAAAAAGTAAAGTAAAGTCCAGAATAATATTAACACCGCAACATGCTAAGCGACTATTAAAAGCATTAAATGATAATGTAAAGCGCTTTGAAAATGCGCATGGAGAAATTAAGGATTATGAACAACCTCCAATACCTCTAAATTTTGGACCAACAGGTCAAGCATAAAAAAATCCCCTAGATAGGGGATTTTTTTATTTATAAATATAAACTATTATAAAACAATATTTAATAATTTATTTTGATGTGTTATAGAAAAACGACTTATTTTAAATAGTATTTAAGCTATTTTTATAGATTTAATATTATAATATGGTAGTAAGTTTAAAAGTGTATTAAAATTATTGTAAATACGTTTTTATTATTCAAACTCAGAAACATAATGAAATTTAATACTTGGATACTTTTGTTGTGTCATTTGTAATGAGAAAGAAGAATCTGCTAAAAACACAAGTTGCCCACGTTTGTCTTTTGCTAAGAAACGTTGTTTCACTCTTAAAAAATCTTTATATTCATCATTTTTAGAATCTTCAGGATCTACCCAACACGCTTTATACACATTTAAATTTTCATAAGTGCATTTTGCACCATATTCATGCTCTAATCTATATTGAATAACCTCATATTGTAAAGCACCAACAGTACCAATAACTTTACGCCCATTAAGCTCTAATGTAAATAATTGAGCAACACCTTCGTCCATTAATTGATCTATACCTTTATATAATTGCTTAGATTTTAAAGGATCTGCATTATTAATATATCTAAAATGCTCAGGAGAAAAACTAGGAACACCCTTGTAGTTTAGTATTTCACCTTCAGTTAAGGTATCTCCAATTTTAAAATTACCAGTATCTTGCAAACCTACAATATCACCTGGATAAGAGATGTCTACAATCTCTTTTTTTTCTGCAAAAAAGGCATTTGGGCTAGAGAACTTTACTTTCTTCTTGTTTCTAACATGTAAATATGGTGCATTACGCTTAAACTCTCCAGAAACAATTTTAACAAAAGCCAATCTGTTTCTGTGATTAGGGTCCATATTAGCATGAATTTTAAAAACAAATCCAGTAAATTTTTCTTCGTCTGGTTCAACTAAACGTTCTTCACTTTGTTTGGGTCTTGGTTTAGGGGCAATATCAACAAAGCAATCTAATAATTCCCTTACACCAAAGTTATTAAGTGCTGAACCAAAAAATACAGGTTGTAAATTACCATTTAAATAATCATCATTACTAAAACTTGGGTAAATGCCTTCTACAAGTTCTAATTCTTCCCTTAGCGTATCAGCAGCAGTACTACCTATTAATGTATTTAATGCTTCAGAATTTAAGTCAGAAACTTCAATCGTTTCTTCTATATCTTTTCTACTATCTCCACTAAATAAATTAATATTTTTTTCCCATATATTGTAAATACCTTTAAAATCGTAGCCCATACCAATAGGGAAACTTAAAGGCGTAACTTTTAAACCTAATTTTTGTTCTATTTCATCAAGTAGTTCAAAAGCATCTTTACCCTCACGATCCATTTTATTTATAAAAACGATCATTGGGATGTTTCTCATTCTACAAACTTCAACTAATTTTTCAGTTTGCTCCTCAACACCCTTAGCAACATCAATAACTACTATAACACTATCTACAGCAGTTAGCGTTCTAAAAGTATCTTCGGCAAAATCCTTGTGACCAGGTGTATCAAGAATATTAATTTTAATACCATTATATTCAAAAGCTAATACAGAAGTAGCAACAGAAATACCACGTTGGCGTTCTATTTCCATAAAGTCACTAGTCGCCCCTTTTTTTATTTTATTACTTTTTACAGCTCCGGCTTCTTGTATAGCACCTCCAAAAAGTAAAAGTTTCTCAGTTAATGTTGTTTTTCCTGCATCTGGATGAGAGATTATTCCGAAGGTTCTTCTTCGTTTAATTTCGTCTGTAAATTTCATAAAACTAAATTTTGGCAAATATAATTGTAATAAATGCAACTCTTTATCTTTTTTATTTAAAACCACAATAAAACCTAGCTCTTTTTTGTAGTGATAGTCAGCTTAAATTCAAATTTAGATAACAATAAAAAAAATTAAGATATTTTTAGTAAGAATTAACTTATGAAAAAACGTAAAAGGCATTTGGTCGTTGTAATGTGTTTTTAATCGATTTTAATCGATTTTTATAAAAAAAATGAAAACATATTATGTGTAAAAATATACATTTGGTTGATAGTGTAATTGATAGCTCTATAGATTTAGCTTTAAAAATCTATAATTATAGAATACATAATTAAGTACATAGTAATAATATTTTCTCTCGAATATGAATAACTTTACGAAATTAAGTGAGGTATCTATTATAGATATTTTTGATAGCTCAACTTTTACAGATAAAAAACAAAAAACTTTATCTAATCAAGCCACTACTACTGCTAGTGCATCTAATAACCACTTCAATTTTATTTCTTCAAGCATGAAAAACTTTACGAAGTTCTCGTATGGTAATACTTTATTTACAAAGGTTTTACTATCATTTTTATTTGTAATATCCATAATAAACGTTTCGTTAGCACAAGACTTACACACAGTACCTACGTGTTCTGGAGCAAGTCAGTCAGGAACATTAATATGGGATTCTACACCAACTACGTCTAGTGAATTTAATTGGGCGGCAGGAGCACTATCACAAACCTTAACGGATATCTCAGGAACAGGTATAAATGCTACCATTACATTTTCTGGAAGAACAGATGCTTTTGCACCATGGAATGGTGGATCTAATGTAACACCTGGAGTGCATACAGATGCATCAGGAGGTGCACCAGAAGTTTTAGAATTTTTCTCTAATGGATATTTAAATAGTGAAAACATAACAATTACTATAGATTTTTCATCTCCAATTGATGCTATAGGGTTTGATTTGTATCATGTTAACGGGGCAGGACCAAATGGAGATATTTTTACTATAACAGCAGAAGAAGCAATTGGAGGAGGTACAATTTTTCCAACATTTACATCATCACCTACACCATCATATACCGTTAATGCTGTAGGAGTTGTAGATTCTAATAATAATAGCACAGCAGGTAATAATGATCAAGTTGGAGTTAATTTTGCTAGCGCAAATAAAATATCGTCTATAACTTTAGTATGGGGAAATTGTTCAGCATGTTCAGATAATACAGTACATGGGTCATCGTTTAGTAATATTGCATTTTGTGCTGTAGCACCAGATCCAGAATTACAAGTAACAAAAACAGCGAATCCATCAGGAGATGTAAATACTGGAGATACAATTTCCTATACAGTTGAAGTCGAAAATATAGGTACTGTAGACGCTCAAAATATTGAAGTTGAAGATATTTTACCAGCAGGAGTAACATATACAGGTGGAACTGCAATGGTAACATACCCAGGAGGAGCACCAACAACAGGAAGTTTTACACATACTTTCGCACCACTTAATCAAACCTTTAATAGTACAGGATTAACACAATCATATACGGTAACAGCAAGCGATATTCCTGCAGGAGCAATAATAACATCGTATAGTTATGACGTAACAGTTAGTACAACAGATTGGTTGTCTGAAATTTCTTTAGTTGGTACATACCCTAGTGGTAGTGTTAACGGTACCTCATTTGGAGGTGATTCTGCAGGAAATAACGTTAATCAAACAGGTGCTGGGACAATAGCAGGAACGCCATCTGCACTTGGAACATATACCTTTGTATGGGATGATCCAAATGATTTTGGAACTAATACTGTAAATACCGCATCATTTACAATTAATTACTCTATACCAGGTACTACAACTGTGGCAGCTAATGCTCCAGCAAATATGGTAACATCTGGAGATGCAATTACATTACAGCCAGGAGAAATAATGACAGTCACTTTTGATGTTACAGTAGATGCTAACGCTTCAGGTACACTTACTAATACGGCAAATGCAATCGCCGATTCTATGGTAACACCAGCAACAGATACAGCAAGTAATAATGTGATAGGAAACCCTTGTAATGCAACAACATCAGGTAATCCAGATAATGACAATGATAATGTAAGTGATATATGTGATTTAGATAATGATAATGATGGAATTTTAGATACTAATGAGTTAAGATGTGATCAAGCATCAATAGCAAATTCAACTTCTGGTTCAGGTGCTTTTCAAGATCAATTATACTTTTTTAACTGGACTGGGGCTGATTTTACAGATGGAATTCATGATGGAGATAGCCAAACATTTAATCTTCCAGACGGATTGGTAATTACTGCTACATTCTCAAATATAAGTAATGCGACAAATGCGGCAACATACTTACCTTCAGATATGCAAACATGGGGAGGGGCATTTATTCATAACTTATATAATACTCCTAGTTCTTCAGAAGCATTGTATGGAGCAGATGGAGCAGATGTGTCTTTAAGAGTTTCATTTACAGCAACAAAAGGAGGATTGCCTTTTCCTATAGATCTTCTAGCTATAGACCCAGAGAGTACTAACACAAATGAAGATCTTATATACACTACAAATGGTGGTAATTGGACTTTATTAGAACAATACAATGGAGGTGGAGTTTGGAGTGGAGTTGGAACCACTACTTTAGAAGCTCTAGATACAGAACCATCAGGAGGTAATAGTATTTTTTACTCTAGAAATGCTACAGTTATTGATATTTCTATAAATCCTGGAGAACGAGAAGGTATTGCTTTTGGGGTTTTACTTATATGTGACACAGATAATGATGGAATACCAGACTACTTAGATGTAGATTCTGATAATGATGGATGCAATGATGCTATAGAAGCTGGGCATACAGATACTACTCCAGCTGATGGAGAAGTAGATGGTACTGGGTATGATGCTAATGGACAAGTAACAGGAGCAACAACAGCATATACAGGAACAAATACAAATGTAATTACAGCAACTCAAGTAACAGTAAATACAGCACCAACAAATCAAACAGAATTAACAGGAGATTCTGCAACATTTACAACTACAGCTACAGCAGACTCAGCAACAAGCTATACCTCAGGAACGCCAGTTTATGGGACACCAGGAAATGCTAATTCAGGAATTAATTATCAATGGTACATTGGAGATCCAAATTCTGGAGGTGTAGCAATTACTGCAGGAGATACTAATTATTCAGGAGAAAACACCAATACATTAACAGTTAATGATGTAACAGGGTTAAATGGAACGCAGTATTGTGTTTTAATTACGCACGATGACAATATATGTATTAATCAAGTAAACTGTGCAACACTCACAGTAGATTCGTTAGTAACAGTAACAATAGCTGATGCAACAGTCAACGAAGGCGCTGGCACAGTAACCGTTCCAGTAAGCATAGATACCGTAAGCGCAACAGACGTTGTAGTGGATATTGTCACGACAACAGGCACAGCCGGGACAAGCGATTACACAGTCACGACAACAACCGTGACCATTCCAGCCGGTTCAACATCAGTAGACGTTGTTATTCCAATTACAGACGATGCCATAGATGAAGCCGATGAAACCTTTACCGTCGATGGCACAGTAACCAGCGGAAACACAGCAAACACAGACCCAAGCGGAACAGTAACAATCACCGATAACGACAATGCGCCAACAGTAACAATAGCCGACGCAACAGTCAACGAAGGTGCCGGCACAGTAACCGTTCCAGTAAGCATAGACACCGTAAGTTCAACAGACGTTGTAGTGGATATTGTCACGACAACAGGCACAGCCGGCACAAGTGATTACACAGTCACGACAACAACCGTGACCATTCCAGCAGGAAGCACGAGTGTCGATGTAGTGATTCCAATCACGGATGATGCCATAGATGAAGCCGATGAGACCTTTACCGTTGATGGCACAGTAACCAGCGGAAACACAGCAAACACGGACCCAAGCGGAACAGTAACGATCACCGATAACGACAATGCGCCAACAGTAACAATAGCTGATGCAACAGTCAACGAAGGTGCCGGCACAGTAACCGTTCCAGTAAGCATAGATACCGTAAGCGCAACAGACGTTGTAGTGGATATTGTCACGACAACAGGCACAGCCGGGACAAGCGATTACACAGTCACGACAACAACCGTGACCATTCCAGCCGGTTCAAC
>NZ_JBSHNT010000146.1:0-46445 GCF_053601615.1 Pontimicrobium sp. MEBiC06410 | reverse complement strand
CTTTTGCATAACTAAGCTCTACAGCTTTATGTTTAAATTCTTTGGTGTAAAAATTTCGTGGTTTTGACATTGTTATTTTATTAAAGTTTATAAATATATAAACTCGCTTCTTACTGTCCTGTCAAATATAGCATGTCCATTAACAGGAAGTGCTTCAAAAGGAAGAAATGGGAAGCGTCATTTCTATTATCATTGTCAGCCAAAATGTAAAGAACGGTTTAGAGCAGATGATGCTAATGGCTTATTTGAATTGCTTCTTCAAGAGTTTGTAATAAAAGAAGATGTAAAGAAGCTGTATAAAGAAATTTTAATAGAAACATTCAGTGGAGAAAAACAATCTAGAAAAACTAGATTGAGGCAAATTAAAATAGAGCTTGATAAATTAGATAAAAGAGTAGAATCAGTAGAAGATAAATTTTTCGATAACTTCATTGATGTTTCAACTTATAATTCTGTTAAAAATAAAACCAAGCAAAAAATAAATGATCTTAATGCAGAGGCGGAGAGTTTGAAAGGCTTAAATAATGATATAGAGGAGTATCTAAAATTGGGGATTTCATTACTTAATGGAATAGATAAACTTTATGTCTCCTCTCCAGCGAGTATCAAAAAAAAGATTGTTGGTTCGATATTTCCTGAAAAATTGGTGTTTATGAAAAATAAGTATCGAACCGCTAATTTGAATTCGTTAATGTCTGTAATTATTAGTAAACATAAGCGTTTCAAGTTATTGGAAATAAAAAATCCCACCATTTCTGGTGGGAAGTCTAAGAAAGCTCCTCTTCTTGGGCTCGAACCAAGGACCCTCTGATTAACAGTCAGATGCTCTAACCAACTGAGCTAAAGAGGAGTGTTTTTCGCTGTTGCGAGTGCAAATATAAAAGCTTTTTTCAATTGTACAATAGAAAAATTAATTTTTTTTCTAAGAACTTTACTTTTATTTAAAAGCGAATTGAAAATGAGCTTTTTATCCTGTAATCCATTTAAAAATATCATTACCATTGGCAAACAGTACAAGCCCCATTAAAAGAATAAAACCTACCATTTGTGCATATTCCATAAACTTGTCACCAGGTTTTCTCCCAGAAATCATTTCATAAAGTAAAAACATAACATGTCCACCATCTAAAGCAGGAATAGGTAATAAATTAAGAACTCCTAACATAATTGATAAAAAGGCAGTAATATTCCAAAAAGCTTGCCAGCTCCATGTGTCTGGAAAGATGTCAAAAATAGCCTTAAAACCACCAACACCTTTATAAGCACCAGTACTTGGTGTGAAAATTAATTTTAATTGTGCAAAATACGATGTTATCTGTCCAGTAAACTTTCTGTAACCAACACCAAAACTTTCTCCAAAAGAATACTCTTTGGTTATAATATTGTAATAACCTAATTCAGCAAAACGTTTAGGGTGAGATGCAGCAATGATTCCAAATTTTCCGTCATTATCAATTTTTAGTTGTCGAGAAATAGTTTCGTTGCCTCTTAAAATAGAAGCAGTAACAGTTTCTCCTTTTAAGTTTGTTGCGAGACTTTTTACTTCATCATAATACTTTAGTTCATTTCCATTAATAGCAGTAATAATATCTTTAGGCTGTAAATCTACATTTTTGTTTGCAGAAGAGTCCGCTATTGAACCAACCATAAAAGGAATTCGTAATTGAAATAAGCTCCTGTCTTTGCTATTAGAGAGTTGACCTAAAAAATCTTCTGGAAAACTAACTGTTTTTTCTTCTCCGTTTCTAGAAACAGTAACCGTTTCGGCTCCAATAATATTTTCTCTTATATCTGAATTATTTATAATTTGAGTATCATTTATTTTTAGAACCTTATCACCTGTTTGTAAACCTAAATCTGTAAGTAATTTATTCTCTATCCAATAACCATCCTTAATACTAGAAACAGAAATATCAGAGTCTCCATAAGCAAAAGAAGCTAAAATGTATATAATTAAAGCCAATACAAAGTTTACAAAAACACCACCAAGCATAATAATTAAACGCTGCCAAGCTGGTTTAGAGCGAAATTCCCAGGGTTGTGGGGGCTTAGCCATTTGCTCTTTATCCATGCTTTCATCTATCATTCCAGCAATTTTAACATAACCACCTAAAGGTAACCAACCAATACCGTAAACAGTTTCACCTATTTTCTTTTTAAATAGAGAGTACTTTACATCAAAAAACAAGTAAAACTTTTCTACTCTAGTTTTAAAAAGTCTAGCAGGAATAAAGTGTCCTAACTCGTGTAGTATAATTAGTAGGGAAAGGCTAAGTAAAAATTGACTTATTTTTATTACGAACTCCATGTATTATTGTATTCTAAAATTTTTCAAGAGCCAAAAGTAAGTATTTAGATTAAGTATAAAAAGCTATTAACGTATTGCTTTGTATTTTAATAGTAATTTATGAAAGAAATTAATATGCTGTGTTTCAATTTCATTGTATTTTTGTATTCTATTTTACAAATAGTAATATATGTTATCATTTTTTAAAGACTACAAGAAGTTTGCTGTTGGATTTGCCGTTCTTTCAGCAATTATAATCACAATCTTTTATTCTATTCTAAAACCAGAAGAAAAACCATTGCCTATTTACCAGCCAAGTAATATTGATACAGAATTAGTAGATAGTACAATACAGCATGTTAAAAAATATCATAAGATAGCAGACTTTAGCCTAACAAATCAAAATGGAAAAACTATAACACAGGAAGATTATAAAAACAAAATATATGTTGCCGATTTCTTTTTTACAACCTGTGGAACCATCTGTCCTATTATGACAGACCATATGAGAGATATTCAAAAAGAAATATTAAATGATGATGAAGTTATGCTATTATCTCATTCCGTAACACCAAAAATAGATACAGTAGCTCAGTTAAAACGATATGCTAGAAGAAAAGGAGTAAACGATGCAAAATGGAATCTAGTAACAGGTAATAAAAAACATATTTATGATTTAGCAAGAAAGAGCTACATGGCAGTTAAAGATGGTAATTATGATGATTATAGCATGATACATACCGAAAACTTTATGCTAATTGATAAAAAGAGACAAATACGAGGTTTCTATGATGGTACAGACCCAGAAGCTATTTCTCAACTTTTAAAAGACATTAAAAAGTTAAAAAAAGAATCTAATAAGTAGTTTTCTATCTACAATTTTTTTACCTACCATTTTTCCTTTACTTTTGCCTCTTTAAAATCAATCTAAATAAGCTTGCAACTCACACTAGCACAATTAAAACGAGGAGAGACTGCGGTAATAACCGATGTGTCATCTAAACAAATACCATTAAAACTTTTAGAAATGGGGTGTCTTCCTGGTAATAGTGTAGAATTAGTGCAAATAGCTCCTTTTGCAGACCCAATGTATTTAAATATAAATGGGAGTCATCTTGCAATACGTAAGGAGACAGCACAACATATACTAATTGAAAACATAACCAATGAGTAAACAGTTAAATGTCGCTTTAATTGGAAATCCCAATACAGGAAAAACATCAGTTTTTAATGCACTTACAGGTCTAAACCAAAAAGTAGGAAATTATCCAGGGATAACAGTAGAGAAAAAAGAAGGAACCTGTAAACTAGCAAGAGGCGTAAAAGCACATATTATAGATTTGCCTGGAACCTACAGTTTAAATGCGTCCTCTTTAGATGAAAATGTAGTAATAGAGCTACTTTTAAACAAAAACGATAAAGACTTTCCAGATGTAGCAGTAGTGGTTAGTGATGTAGAAAACTTAAAGCGTAACCTGTTACTATTTACACAAATTAAAGATTTAGAAATTCCTTGTCTATTGGTAATTAATATGGCCGATAGAATGAAATATAAAGGAATTTCTCTTGACATAGATTACCTAGAAGCCAAATTAGAAACAAAAATAGCGTTAATAAGCACCCGTAAAAAAACAGGAATAGACAATTTAAAAGAACTTATAACAAACTATAAAGAATTATCTGTAAAACCCTGTGTAAATGCCTCAGAAATAGATGAGGAATATTTTAACAGGCTCTCTAAAGCTTTTCCTAATCAATTATTATATAAACTTTGGCTAGTTATAACACAAGACGTTAATTTTGGTAAAACAGACCGAAAAGAAATAGATGCAATTACAAGTTTTAAAACAAAATCTAAAAGCGATTTAAAACGACTTCAGCAAAAAGAAACGATAAAACGCTATCAATTTATAAATGAAGTCTTAAAGAAAGGGCAGACTATAGATACATCGCAAGCTAAAGATTTAAGGACCAAGTTCGATCGTGTTTTAACTCATAAAGTATGGGGCTATCTTATATTCTTTTTTATTCTATTAACCATATTCCAAGCCATATATGATTGGTCAGGTTACCCAATGGAATATATAGACGAAACCTTTGCCTCCCTTAGCGATTGGACCAAAAAATCATTGCCAACAGGAGTTTTTACTAATCTACTAGCAGAAGGTATTATTCCAGGGTTAGGAGGTATAGTAATTTTTATTCCACAAATAGCCTTTTTATTTTTCTTTATAGCTATTCTTGAAGAAAGCGGATACATGAGTCGTGTTGTTTTTTTAATGGATCGTATTATGAGGCGTTTTGGATTAAGCGGTAAAAGTGTTGTGCCATTAATCTCTGGAACCGCTTGTGCTATTCCTGCAATTATGGCGACTAGAAATATAGAAAGCTGGAAAGAACGCCTTATTACTATATTAGTAACACCATTTACTACATGCTCGGCACGATTACCAGTTTATTTAATAATTATAGGTTTAGTTATTCCAAAAGGACGTTTTATAGGGTTGAGTTATCAAGCTTTAACGCTAATGCTACTATACTTAATAGGATTTGGAGCAGCAATTCTTTCAGCATACATTTTAAATAAAATACTTAAAATAAAAAGTAAAACTTATTTTGTAGTAGAAATGCCAAACTATAAATTACCAATGTTTAAAAATGTTGGTTTAACAGTTCTAGAAAAAACAAAATCATTCATTTTTGGAGCCGGTAAAATTATTTTAGCAATATCTATTGTATTATGGGTTTTAGCGTCTTATGGCCCAGGAGAGCAGTTTAATAATGCAGAACAAATAGTAACAGAAGAATATGCATCTCAAAACCTACAGGAAGAAGAACTACAACAAAAAATAGCATCACATAAGTTAGAACATTCCTTTATAGGTATTACAGGTAGAGCAATAGAACCAGCTATAAGGCCTTTAGGTTACGATTGGAAAATAGGTATTGCAATTGTGAGCTCTTTTGCAGCGCGAGAAGTTTTTGTGGGAACATTAGCTACCATTTATAGTGTTGGAACAGACGATGAAAAGACAATAACAAAACGAATGGCTGGGGAAATAAACCCAATTACAGGTAAGCCATTATATAATTTTGCCTCAGGTATTTCTTTGCTGTTATTTTATGCATTTGCAATGCAATGTATGAGTACACTAGCTATAGTAAAACGAGAAACAAATAGCTGGAAATGGCCAATGATACAATTAACAGCTATGACGGTATTAGCGTATGTTGTAGCTTTAATAGCTTTTCAGTTTTTAAAATAAACAATTAAGGAGTTATTACAAATTCCGACGAAAGAAATATGAATACAATTATTCAAAATATACTTGTTTTTATAACTTTAGCAGCAGCTATTTCTTTTTTAATAAAGAAATTCTTTTGGAAAAAAACAAAAGCTAAAAAAACATGTGGTAAAGATAGTTGTGGCTGTCACTAAATGCTTATTTTTGGTATAAAATAATATTTGGCAATACTACTTATTTTAATAGCTTTTTACTTTGATTATAAATCTGAAAAAGAGTCTTTTTTTGAAGATTTAAAAGGAGGGTTGTTTGTACTTATAATTTTTATCTTTAGTGGACTGTTTCTAAAATATATAATGGGCCTTAGCCTACTTTATATTGTGTTCTCTATAGGTGTAGAAATTATTTTATTATTTACAATTAAAGGATTTTTAAATAAAAATAAGAACTAAACTATTCTATCTCTTTTATGTCTAATTGAAGGTAGTAGTCCTCAGTTTTAATTTTTTTGCCATACTCTGGATATGGAGATAAAGTGTAACCAGAAATATTAAGCGTTTCTGAAGCAAAAATATTAGCAAGTTTGTCTACAAATTGATTAGACGTATTAAATACAATTTCTTTTTGATCTATTTTTTTGCCAGCTTTATAAATATCCACTAATACCTTTGCCTCTCCAGCCCAAACACAAGAAACACCTTTAGGGCAGCGAGAATCTGTTACAACTTCTACAAACTTAATATCAATATCTTCAAAATGCATTAGTTTACCTAATTGTAATTTGGTAACAATCTTAGGAGTTTCAACTTTTACTTTAGTAGAATCTTGAGCAATTCCAAAAGAAGAAAATAATATGGCAATGACAAAAACGATAGATTTCATTATAACTTAATGTTTTAGATTATAAATATAACGTAAATCGTGCCAAACTTAAAAAAGTATTAATTTTTTAGTTATATTTGAAAAATTTTTAAGCTTGCTTAAATTTTTTTTAAAGCATAATATAATGTCAGTAGCTATAGAAAACTTTGTAAAGGCAATTTACAAGAACGATAAACACGATAATAATAATACTAAGCCAGGTAATATTGCTAAAAAATTAGGGATATCTAATGCCGCTGCAACAGATATGGCTAAGAAACTCGCAGCCAAAGATTTATTGCACTACGAAAAGTATAAAGCACTAAAACTTACAGAAAAAGGTAATAAAATGGCTTTAAATGTGGTCCGTAAACATAGACTATGGGAAGCGTTATTATTTAAAATGTTCGATATGTCTTTACATGAAATACATAGAGAAGCAGAATTATTAGAGCACGAAACTTCAGATTTTTTAGCAAATAAAATAAGTGCTTACCTAGGGAATCCTAAGTTCGATCCTCATGGAGACCCCATTCCAAATGCAGAAGGAGAAATAACAACAACAGATACATCAATAGCACTTTCATTTGCCAAAGAAGGACAACAATATATTATTTCTAGGCTGATGAGTGATGATAAAGAGTTTTTCGATTTTTGTGCACAACATGGCTTAAAGTATGGCAACTCGGTTACAGTTACTAAGCAGTTTACCAATAATAAAATGACTCAAATTTTAATTAATAATAACACGATTCTATTAAACGAAGATTTTACAAACATAATTTACATCAATGAAATTTAATAACTACTCAAAGTATATTCTAAGTGTTGCACTAGGAATAATTACTGCAACAACAGTATTAGCTCAAGAACAAGAAGCTCCTTTAGGCGCTTTAATTACAGATAGACCAGATGCAACAGAATCTCCAACAGCTGTGCCAAAAGGGTTTATACAAGTAGAAACAGGAGCCTTTCTAGAAACCTTTGAAAAAAACGATTTTAAAACAGAAGACTTTACCTTAAATACAATGCTAATTCGTTATGGGTTACTAGATAATCTAGAACTGCGTTTAGGTTGGGATTATACAGACAGTAAAACAAAATTTAAAGGAACAGAGATAACTTCAGCTAGCAGTTTTTCACCATTATTATTGGGGTTTAAAGTAGGAATTACCGAAGAAAATGGAGCAATGCCAGAGATTGGATTTCTTGGGCATTTAAACTTGCCGTTTTCAGTAAAAAAAGATTTTAGACCTCAAAATACAGGTGTAGATTTTAGGTTTTCGTTTGCACATACATTAAGTGAGAAATCAAGCCTATCCTATAATCTGGGAGCAGCATGGGAAAACGATTCTCCAGAAGCTGCTTATTTGTATACAATAGCATATGGGTATAGTATATGCGATAAATGGGGAGCTTATGTAGAATTGTATGGCGATATGCCAGAAAATAATAAAGCAAACCATTTATGGGATGCAGGAGTTACATATTTAGTATCTAATAATGTTCAATTAGATGCTACAGTAGGAACAAGCATAACAGAAGGTCAAGATTTATTAGTAAGTGCAGGAATAAGCTTTAGATTACCAAAAAAATAATTTTTTATGAAAAAGTATACAATAATACTTAGCATAGCTTTAGTTATACTAAGCTGTGAAAGCGAAACAAAAAAAGAAAACGGAAAACTAAATGTGGTAACAACTACGACCATGATAACCGATTTGGTTAAAAATATAGGTGGAGACTATATAGAATTACAAGGGCTAATGGGGAGTGGCGTAGACCCGCACCTGTACAAAGCAAGTGCGGGAGATGTCTCTAAACTAACAAATGCTGACATTATATTCTATAACGGGTTACACTTAGAAGGTAAACTTGTTGAGGTATTTGAAAAAATGGGAAATCAAGCAAAGTCTCAAATAGCTTTAGCCGAAGCATTAGATAAAAGCACTTTAATAGGCTCTGAGTATTTTGCGTCTAATTACGATCCGCATGTATGGTTCGATATCGATTACTTTAAAACATTTGCAAAAGAAGTTACTAAGGTGTTATCTAAAAAAGACCCAAAAAATGCAGCTAATTATGCTGAAAATGAAAAGCAATATCTTGAAAAACTAGAAGCCTTAAAAGCTAAGTTAAGTAGCGTTATAGACAAACTACCTAAAGAGAAACGCATATTAGTTACAGCCCATGATGCGTTTAATTATTTCGGAAAAGCATTTCAATTCGAGGTCGTAGGGTTACAAGGATTATCCACTGCAACAGAAGCAGGCGTTCAAGACGTTCAGAAATTAGCAGCTTTTATTATAGAAAAAAATGTAAAAGCTATTTTTGTAGAAAGCTCTGTACCAAAACGAACCATAGAAGCATTACAAGCAGCAGTAAAATCTAAAGATCATGAAGTAGCAATTGGAGGAACACTATACTCCGATGCTTTAGGAGATGCAGGAACTATTGAAGGAACTTATATTGGAATGTTCGAGTATAATGTAAATACAATTATAGAGGCGCTTAAATAATTAATTTATGAAGATTTTAAAGCGATATATTTTAGGGCTTTTTGTTTTTTATACTGTAATTATAATTTTGTTTTTAGTAAAACAGAATAGTAGTAAATATGATAAAAATATACAATTAGATGATATTGTTTTAAAAAATCAGTTTGGAGAGTTAAAATCAATATCAGATTATAAAGGAAAAGTTATTTTAATGGATTTTTGGTTTGCTGGATGTACACCTTGTTTAAAAGATATGAAATATTTTCCTCAATTATTGAATAAGTATAAAGAGGACCTGGTAATAATGAGTGTAACTATCGATCCAGAATCTGTAACTCAAAAATTATTATCTAATAAAAAGAAACCATGGGATTTTTTAATAGCAAATAACCCTAATTGGACATTTTATAATAATAAGCATGGAGAAAACTTTATAAAACGACTTAATATAACAAATTATCCAACGTATTTATTGTTTAATAAAAAAGGAGAATTAATAAGTACGCCCATTAGTGCAATATATGGAGTTGAGAACGAATTAAGTGGTTTGTTTAGTCTTAAAATAACTATAGAAAAGAATATAAAAACAATAGCTTTAAGAGCTTTTAAATTTCTGTTTATCTATACTTTTCTTTTTGGTATTGCTTTTTTTATTAGTAAATATATAAAAGGAAAATACAATAAAACAAAGGCTTTGTAATTAAAAGATAAAAACTATTATGAGTAAAAACATAGCAGTAAAAGTAGACGATTTGACAGTGGCATATAATTATAAGCCAGTGCTTTGGGATATCGATTTAGAAATTCCAGAAGGAGTGCTTATGGCTATAGTTGGACCAAATGGCGCAGGAAAATCTACACTTATAAAATCTATTTTAGGAATTTTAAAGCCGATAGCGGGAAGCGTTAGTATCTACGGTAAATCTTACGAAAAACAACGGTCTTTAGTAGCCTACGTACCACAAAAAGGAAGTGTAGATTGGGATTTTCCAACCACAGCCCTAGATGTTGTCATGATGGGAACTTATGGAAGCTTAGGTTGGATAAAACGCCCTAAACAAAAAGAGAAGAAATTAGCACTAGAAGCTTTAGAAAAAGTAGGAATGTTACCCTTTAAAGGCAGACAAATAAGTCAATTATCTGGAGGGCAACAACAACGTATATTTTTGGCAAGAGCCTTAGTGCAAAATGCCTCCATTTATTTTATGGACGAACCTTTTCAGGGCGTGGATGCTACAACAGAAATAGCTATTATAAATATCTTAAAAGAATTACGAAAAGCAGGAAAAACAGTAATAGTAGTACACCATGATTTGCAAACTGTTCCAGAATACTTTGATTGGGTAACCTTTTTAAATGTAAAGAAAATTGCAACAGGACCAGTAAAAGATATTTTTAACGACGATAACCTAACAAAAACCTACGGAATAAATTATAAAGTGAGCATACAAGAATAGCTATCATTCCTGCGAAGGCAGGAATCTTAATAATTGAAAAGAAACGTAATAAATGGAATCTAAAACGTCAATAACCAAAGTAATTAATAGAGGTCATATAATGGTAAATATACCAGTATTTATCGCTATGATTATTTTACCTAGTTTGACATATATTTTAAATTTAGAATTAAAAATTGTTTTAGTAACATGCGTTATAGGTTTTATTTTAGCTTGGGGTATTTGGAGTATTATGATAACTAAATGGAAAATATGGGCTTACGAAAAAGTTGAAGATATAGATTTACTAAAAAGAAGGGCGATAAAAGAAAAGTTAATTTGGCCAGATGGACATTTTTTTGAAAGAACAGAAATTAGAAGTAAACAAGACAAATTAAAGCTTGAAAAGCTAGAGGAAAGAAAATATAAATAACTGTTAAAAAACCAAAACTCATCGACATAAAAGAATACATATCGCTCGTTTTTTCCGATTATACACTTAGAACCATAACATTAGGAACAGCCATACTTGGTGCTGTTTGTGGTATGTTAGGTAGCTTTGCTGTATTGCGAAAACAAAGTCTGCTTGGAGATGCAATTTCTCATGCAGCGTTACCAGGCATCGCAATAGCCTTTTTAATTACTGGAGCAAAAGATAGCAATGTATTGCTATTAGGAGCTTTAGTAAGTGGTTTAATAGGAACGTTTTGGATTAGAGGAATCATTACTAAAACACATTTAAAATCCGATACAGCCTTAGGCCTTATCCTATCTCTATTTTTTGGATTCGGAATGTTGTTGCTAACCTTTATCCAAAAACAACTAAACGCTAATCAAGCAGGTTTAGATAAATACCTTTTTGGGCAAGCAGCAACATTAGTAGAAAGCGATGTCTGGTTAATGGCAACCGTTACAGGAATTTGTTTATTAGTACTTTTATTGTTTTGGAAAGAATTTAAAATATTATTATTTGATGCAGATTATACTAAAACACTAGGATTTAATACAAAAATAATTGATATTTTAATTACCAGCTTCATTGTATTAGCTATAGTATTAGGTTTACAAACAGTAGGAGTAGTGTTAATGAGTGCTATGCTATTAGCGCCAGCAGCAGCAGCACGACAATGGACAAATAGTTTAGGTGTTATGGTACTTTTAGCAGCTATTTTTGGTGCATTTTCTGGAGTGTTTGGAACTGCAATTAGCGCGTCTCAAAATAACCTGTCTACAGGGCCAGTAATTGTATTAGTAGCTTCAGTATTTGTATTGTTTTCTTTTGTGTTTTCACCTAGTCGTGGATTATTATTTAAGCAAATACGTTTTATTAAAAACAGACGAGACTTAAAATTACATAAAACATTAGCCTTTATGTATAATATAGCAGAAACACATGAAGATATTTCGCACCCACATACCATTAAAATTTTAAATAACTTTCAAGGCTATACAAGAGGGACGCTTCAAAAATTAGTAGATAAAAACTATGTAAAACTAGAAGGGACTATGTGGAGTTTAACCGAGGAAGGATTTAAAACAGCTTCTAATTTGTATAATCAACAAACCAATACCAATGAGTAGTGCACAAATAGAAATACAACTTATTGCTAGTTTAGTAGCCATTGCTTGTGCTATACCAGGAACCTTTTTAGTATTACGTAAAATGGCGATGATTAGCGATGCTATAAGCCACTCCATACTACCAGGTATAGTGATAGGGTTTTTTATTACACAAAATTTAAACTCACCCATACTTATTTTGTTAGCAGCCTTAACAGGTATAATTACAGTAATTTTAGTAGAGTGGATTCAAAAAACAGGATTGGTAAAAGAAGATACAGCAATAGGTTTAGTTTTTCCAGCGCTTTTTAGCATAGGTGTTATTTTAATAGCAAAAAATGCAAACGATGTACATTTAGATGTAGATGCAGTGTTATTAGGAGAATTAGCTTTTGCTCCTTTCGATAGATTGTTAATAGCTGGTACAGATATAGGACCAAAGTCTATGTGGGTAGTTGGCGTTATTTTGTTAGTCACCATTAGTTTATTAATAGCCTTTTTTAAAGAATTAAAAGTAAGTACGTTCGATGCCGGATTATCGGCGTCTTTAGGGTTTTCTCCAGTAATTATTCATTACGGATTAATGACGGTATCGTCTGTAACTACTGTTGGGGCGTTCGATGCCGTAGGAGCTATTTTAGTAGTTGCTTTAATGATTGCACCAGCAGCAAGTGCCTATTTATTAACAACAGATTTAAAAAAAATGTTGATGTTGGCCGTTAGTTTTGGGGTGTTCAGTGCCATTTCTGGTTATTGGTTTGCACATTGGTTAGATGCCTCTATATCTGGATCTATAACAACCATGTTGGGGCTTCTATTTTTAATGGTGTATTTGTTTGCACCTACAAAAGGGTTAATAGCTGTTATTTATAGAGAAAAACAACAACGAACAGAAGTATCTCTTTTAACCTTTTTATTACACCTTAAAAACCATAACGAAGCAGAAGAACGCCACGTTAACCATTTAAGAGAACATATAAATTGGCAAAAAGTAAGAGCCAAAACCGTGTTGGAATTAGCTCTTAAAAACAATATGATTGTGATTGATGAAAGTATCGTATCTCTAACTAAAAAAGGAGATGCATTTACCTCTAAAGCGATTAATTATATTATTACAAATGAAGATTCGCAGATAGAAGATATGAAAGACGATTTCTTTTTATTTAGAGGGTAGTTATTGTATTCATGATTAATCTTTCTTATATTTATTATACACAATAGTTATCGCTTCTTCAATACCTTTACTGTAAAGAAGCTCGTTTTCGTCTAATAATTTGTTTTTTGAATCTGGAGATAGCTTGCCGTTACAAATTAAATTTTGGATGCCAGTTTTAAAGATGCTTTCTCCTCTTAAATATGTATTTAATAATAAGTTGAATGCCCCATAAGGTTCTATTCTGTTTTTACCTTTTATATACAAATATCCTATTTTTTGTTCTCCAGGAAAGCCTTTAGATAGTACTATGTCGTTTAATTCATTTAAAATTGAGTAGGCATCATCTATCATTTGTTGTAATGTTAAAGATCTTTTCCCTAAGTTAAACTCAATATGTTTATTCGTTATAGTTTGTTCTTTTAGTATTAAAGCTATCCAGCGTTCTTTCAGTTTAATATCAAAGTTATCTAGATAATATTTACGATAATTTTTAAAATTAGATTTAAATGTTTTATGCCAATTAAAGGTGTAGTAGTTATTAAAATATTTTAATGGAATGCCACCTTTAGCTAATGTTATAGCAATACTCTCCATCCATTGCTCATCTTTTATCTCTTTAGCAGCTACTAAAGCAAAACTAAGGTCGTGACCAAGAGGGAAGTCTACACTAGAAAAGGCTTTTTTAAAATGTTTACTAGCTTTTGTATAGTTTCTTTTATTGTACTCTTTTTTTGCTAAATCAACTTGATTATAATAGTCTTCATAATAGCAATCTTGTGCATTTAAAAAGAGATTAGATACTATGAAAAATAATATTATTAATGGTTTCATTTGTTATTTTTAAAATTAATGGAACGTTTTAATTGAATATTAAAACGCTTATTCGAAGGTTGTATTGTAATAGATTTAATGATGTTTCCTGCTTTAAAAACTAGAAGAATCGCATTTCGAAAATTAAATAATGTTTTATATTAAATTTTTTGCCCCATTTTTCAATGTCTTTACCATCCTTACCGACATCACACCAAGATTTTGAACCATCACTTTTTTCGTATGGTAAAATGTATGCGAGTAAATAAAATGTATCATTATATTTTAATTCTAAATTACTTTCTTCAGCGATATTCCTTAAGCTATAATCATTAGATTTAATCGCTTTAAATTCTTTGTTTATTGAAAATCTAGGGAATTTAAAACTCATTTTTAAAGTGTTATTTTCTGAAAATTTAGACATAACTTTCATCTTAAATACAGTGTCATTGATTTTTTGATGCACTTTAAAAGGAAGATTAGAACTGTTAACAATTGTAGTATCTGAAACTATTTTGCCATTCCAAATGTCTTTTACTGTTAACTGATAATGTTTAGATTTTAGATCTTTTCCAGAGAATTGTAAATTGTAATATTCAATACCTTCAAATTGAAAAATATCACTTAGTTCTTCATTGTTTGAAGAATAGTTTGAGGTCATTTTTAAATCAGATTTGTCTTGTTGAGCAAAACATATGGTGCTAACTATAGTTAACAAATAAATTATAATAGATTTATTCATTGTATTGGAGTTTTAAGTTGAGTTTTGTGTTATTCTAAAGCTTGTAATTGTTTATCTAAATAGCTAAAGCTTATTGGGAATTTGTTTCTTGCATTAAAAGCCATCATTGTACTTGTTTAATGCACCTTTTAACTCTTTTATAGTCACTTCTTTAAATTCTAAGTCGACTTCTGTAAGTTGCTTCGTTTCTGTTTCCTTTATACCAAGATATATTTTATCTCTTATCTTTTTAATGGCAACTAAAATAACTTTTTCGTCTGCTGGGACTGTGCCAAAATCAAAACTGTTTTTATACTTTTTGCTAGGTAAAACGGCACTTATACTTCTAAACACTAATTTTAAATTGGCATTGCCTGCGTTTTTTATTTTTAATCTAAAACGTACTCTTTTACCAGTTATTCTTGCAAAACGATCACAGTTAATCCAGCCTAATTTTGAAGTCGCAAATGTGTAGCGTTCTAGGTTAGATTGTTTTATGTTTCCAATTACAGAATCAGTAACTATTATATTTTCAATTTCTCCAATAATATCTCCTTCATCTCTTACAGTAATGGGTGGCGTAGCTCTTGTCACGCCTTCAAGTGTTATGTTTATAGGTAAATAATATGGTACTGTAACCGCTCTGCCGCGTTGTGTAGCAGGTTTCATTTTTGGTAATAAATTTATAAATCGAATAGCTTCATCTGCTAACTGCTTATGTGGTGCTCTAGCTTCAACATCAATAATGTTACCTTCTTTATCAATTTTAAAGAATATTCTAACTTTTATTTTTCCTGTCAAATTTAAATCTGAAGCGATATCATTATTAAACTCTTTTGCTAATAATGCATTTATTTTTTCTTTAAAACATTTTCGTCTACTAGTATTATTAGTCTCATTTTCACAGCCTGGAAAAATTGGTGCTTTTTCAACAACATTAAACGCGACTTCTACGTCTTCTTCTATAAAGTGTACAAATTTACTGCTTGTAGGGCTTCCTTTAGTAGATTTATTTAATTTCCAATTAATCTCGTTATTATGTTCCTCTCCAGAGAATAATTGCATCCCTTGTTTATCCTTATCAGGAAAACTGATAATCATTGTTTTAGAATCTGCTAACTTTAATGCTTTACCATTTTTACTTGCTTTAATAAATAACATACCGCCAGTTTCTAGTAGATTATCATCGCATTTTGTACTTAAATTAGCTAATAGTATATCGGACAATTTGTAGTATTCTGTAACGTCCAGTTTAATCTTACCGCGAGCAATTCTATTAGTCTTTTTATAAGCTAGAGATTTAGGAGCAATAGTTAATTGAGTGCCTTCTTTAAGAGCAATTGTCGCTCCTTTTTCCATATCTACAGTAATCGTTTGTGGTTCTTTTTTAACGGATTTATAAAAACTAATAAGTTCTGGAGACAGCGGTTCAGGTATTTCTGTTATAATAGAGTCTTTTATAATGCTGCTCTGTTTTACAGCTGAGACAGTATTTATAGCGTCTTCTTCGGTATCACTTACATTATTTTCTTTGTTGTTACTTTGTTTAGAAGTTTCAATAACTGCATCAATTTTAGTTTTAAGCATTTGGTACGTATACTTTTTATAATGCCTAATCGTATCGTTTACTGGCGTTACACTTTTAATGTCTGGAAAATCTGCTTTTACAGCTTCAATGCTTGAATATTCTAAATAAGAAATAAGTTCAGTGTCTTTAAAAGTTGTTATATATCCATGATTTTTATCAACAACAAGTGAGTCTCTTTTGTAGACAAGTATGTACTTTTTAGTTGAATCTATAGTTACGCCATTTTCGCTTTCTAGCGTATTGTTAATTATTGTTTTTTGTTCGGGCAAATTAACTGGAGTATCTGTACCGAAAACAGAATAATATGCTACTCTAAAATTATAGCGGCAATGGTAATGCCTATAAATTTCAACCAACGCATTATAATAAAGTGTTTTTTGGCAGCAAGAATATCGGTCTTTAAATCTACTCGTTTTATACCTTCTAAAAGCACTACATGTTCTTTGTAGAGTGTATTAAAAGCATCATCGGTTTTTAGTTGTTTTTCAAAAGCTAATCTTTCTGTTTTTGTAAGTGTATTGTTTATATAATTGTCTATGCGTTCTATAGTATTTTCCATGTGTTTCAAGAATTAAGAGTTAATGGTATTAGCCTGAGCATTGTAAATACCTTTAGCTTTTTGTAAGCATTTATACTTTTGGTTTTTTGCAATTTTTTCAGATTTAAATTGCATCTGCTTTGCAATGTCTTTAAACGACATTTTTTTTACATAAAACCATTGTAATAATTGCTGGCAGCGTTCGCCTAATTCGCGAAAAGATTGTTCTGCTAATTGGTACTTTTTCTCTTCTAAAACACTATGGAATATAGAAACGTCTTCGGTGTTTAAATCATGTAATTCTTGTTTAGAAAATTGTTTTTGTTGATCCTTCCATATAAACCTTGAAACCGAATAAAGATATGTGTAAAAGGATGCTGTAAGTGAGAAATCCGATTTTTCAAGATTCCTGTTTAATACAATTAATGCTTCCTGAAACACATCGGTTGCATCTGCTTTTGTACCACCTTTAGATAAAATTAATTTTTCTATTCTAGGATAGAGTTTATATAATTCTCGAAACGCTTTATCTCGATGACCATTTTTAAAAAGTGTTATTATTTTTTGATCGCTCATACTTGGGCTTTTACTTATTAATGGTCATTTTATTAAAAGGTCTCCTAATTATTTTTAATTATTTGAAAACTAAGGTAGGAAAATTGAAATCATATAACTCAACTTTTTTATATTTACACATGCAAATTCCAGAAGGAAAAAAAATATACTTTGCTTCCGATAATCATTTAGGAGCACCCACCAAAGCACAATCTATTCCCAGAGAAAAGAAGTTTGTAGCTTGGTTGGATGAAGTTAAAAAAGATGCTGCTGCTATCTTTTTACTAGGAGACTTATTCGACTTTTGGGCCGAATATAAAACAGTAATACCTAAAGGATTTACAAGAACGCTTGGAAAGCTAGCAGAAATTAGTGACTCTGGAATTCCTATCTACTATTTTGTTGGAAATCATGACCTTTGGATGAATGGCTATTTTGAAGAAGAATTAGGAATTCCTGTTTACCATAAACCAAAAGAATTTATCTTTAATGATAAAGTCTTTTTTATTGGTCATGGTGATGGTTTAGGGCCTGGAGACAAAGGTTATAAGCGCATGAAAAAAGTGTTTACTAATCCTGTGGCTCAATGGTTTTTTAGGTGGCTGCATCCCGATTTAGGAGTAAGATTAGCACAATATTTATCGGTGAAAAATAAGTTGATTTCGGGAGATGAAGATGTTACCTTTTTAGGAGAAGATAATGAATGGTTAGTACAATATTGCAAACGTAAACTAGAAACTAAACATCGCGATTTTTTTGTTTTTGGACACAGACATTTACCACTAGATATTAAACTAAATGAGAATTCTAAGTACTTAAATTTAGGGGACTGGATTAGCTATTATACCTATGGTGTGTTTAATGGAGAAACGCTAGAGTTAAAAGAATATTAGTTTAATAAAGCTTCCAGAGTCATTACATCTATTTTTCCATCAGGGAATAATTGATTTTTCTCTTCAAATGCTTTCAATGCATCCGAAGTGATGTTTTTATAAACCCCATCTACAGGAATATTAAACCCTTTTTTTACTAGAAGTTTTTGAATTTGGTATACAAAAGCATTCTTTTCACCATCAACTAAGTTGTTTTTTGGAAGTTCTTGTAGCATTAAACGTCTAAATTTTTCGGTCTCTATAGAATGCGTATACGCTTCTTTTGTTATACCTTTTTCTTCAATATATTTAATATCTGTGTTGCTTAGTCCTTCATTTTTAAGTTTTAAAGATTGCTCTAACTTAGCTTCGTAAAACTTTACTTTTGCTAACTTTTTAGCATAAGTATTTACTGCATACTCTGTTTCTGTATCATCGTTTTCAGGATTACGTACATCTATTTCGTTAGTGCTCCATTGTGTAATTGTGTACCCATTTAAAGTTGCAATAGCTTCATTATATTTATAAACAACAGTTTGATCGTGATAATTTAAATCTATAGAATTACTTGCTTTGTAATTTAGGTTTTTAGGATGAAAACGCTGGTACTCTTTATATTGGTTATAAGCGAAAATCGAAATAATTACAATAAGAATAAGGATAAGTATCTTTTTCATTTGTTCTAGGCTTTACAAAACAAAATGTAAGATAAATATTTTGAATGTAATTATAAGATTTTACCCATAAAGAAATTAAAAAAAGCAAAAATATTCTTTTAGTCTAGATAGGTTAAATGATAGAGAATATGAAATTGCCGAAAGATATATTTCGATTTTCAGAATGCTTATTTTACCCTTTTTCATGCGCTTCGATATCTTTTCTTAAATCTAACTTTCTAAAAGAAGGAAGGGCTATTCCAGTAGTAATTACAGTAATTAAGGTCATTGTGCCGCCAAAAACAACTGCGGTTACTGTACCCATTAATTTTGCGGTTAAACCACTTTCAAAAGCACCAAGCTCGTTTGAAGAGCCAACAAACATAGAGTTAACCGATGCCACACGACCTCTCATATTATCGGGGGTTTTTAGTTGTAAAATGGTTTGCCTAATCACCATGGAAACCCCATCGGTTACACCACTAAAAAATAAAGCAAGAACCGATACCCAGAAAATAGAAGATAAACCAAAGACTATAATACAAACCCCAAAACCAAAAATGGCAGCTAGTAATTTTAAACCAGCATTTTTACTAATAGGAATATAGGCTGTAATTAACATTGTTAAAAAAGCCCCAATAGCTGGAGCTGCACGTAATACACCAAAACCTTCTGGTCCTACTTTTAAAATGTCTTGAGCAAAAACAGGTAATAAGGCAATAGCTCCTCCAAATAAAACAGCAATCATATCTAGAGTTAGAGCTCCTAAAATGGCTTTGGTTTTATAAACAAATTTTACTCCTTCTTTTAAACTTTGCATTACGGGTTCTCCAATTTTTGGGTTTAAAATGGGTTTCCTTTCTATTTTAAAAACAACTAGTAATGAGAATAAAACTAAACCAAAGACGCAACATAACGTCCAGTGTACACCAAACCAACGTATAGAGAAACCAGCAAAAGCAGGCCCTAATACAGAGGCCATTTGCCAAGTAGAACTACTCCAAGTAGCAGCATTTGGGTATATTTTTTTAGGAACAATTAATGAAATTAATGAGAATATCGTTGGCCCAAAAAAGGAGCGTAAAAACCCTCCAAAAAATACTAAAGCATAAATACCATACAACACTGTTTTTGTAGACCAATCTGCAATAACCTTGGGCGAAGTTAAAAGGAATAAACCTAAACTAATTAAAGAGAATGCTGCAATGCAAAGGGCTAGCAGATTTCGTTTTTCCTTCTGGTCTACTATATGGCCTGCAAATAAAGCCATACTTAATGCGGGTATAATTTCCATTAAGCCTATCATACCAAGAGACCATGGATCTTTAGTAATAGTATATACTTGCCACTCTATAACAATAAACTGCATGGTCCATGCAAATACTAAAGCAAAGCGCATTAATAGAAAAATATTGAATTCTTTAAATCTTAACGCAGCATACGGATCATTTTTTTGCATAAATTAAATTGCTATGAGTTGCTAAAGTGATTACAATACAATAACAAAATTAATGCTTACAAATGTTATTTAGGTAGTTATTTAAATCTAATTGAAATAAAGTTCCTTTAATTAAATCATGTACATCTGCTAATTCTTCCTTATTAACTGCTAAGTCGATCTTACTACTTGGTGTTCTTAATAAAATGGTTCTTGCGTTGCATTCTACATTACAACAGCTACAGTTTTTAGGTTGTTGCGCTTCAGTAACATGTTTGTAAAATGCTCTTATCTCATTAGGTGTAAGATAAAATCCCATATTTCTAAATACAATTTGAATTTTACCTTGTTTAGAGCTGGTATGTTTCCATTGAAATGCTATTCCAAAGGCGTTATGATATATTTTAGTGATTTCATTATCCATTTTTAGTTGCTTTTACAAGACCAAATATAACATTATTTATAATGAATCTAAATAACTAAATAGATAAATTGTAAAAAAACAATTAAGGTTTTATATCTTTTAGTTTTAATTGCAAAGACGTTATCCCTTGCCAATGGTTTTCATCTATAGAATAAACGGCCTTAAACTCTTTTTTATTTTCAATTAGGTTTAGTTTATCTCCTAACCCAAAACCAATACAAACTATTTTAGGTGCTCCGTTTTGTGTAACTGTTATACGTAAATGTTTGTTGTCTTCTCCAACACATTTACCATATCCAGTATCTTTAAGATGAGCGCTCATAAAAACTGGAGACATATTACTAGGCCCAAAAGGAGCAAATTGACTTAATATTCTGTAGAATTTAGGCGTAATATCACTTAAATTTAATTGCGTATCTATTGTAACTTCTGGGGTTAATAGGCGTGTATCTATAGTATTTTTTACAACGTTTTCAAATTGTTGTTTAAAAGCATTATAGTTTTCTTCTTTTAAAGTTAGTCCGGCAGCATATTTATGACCTCCAAACTGTTCTATATAATCAGAGCAAGCTTCTAAAGCATTATAAACATCAAAGCCTTTTACAGATCTAGCAGAGGCTGCTAGTTTATCGCCACTTTTAGTAAATACTAGTGTTGGTCTGTAATAAGTTTCTATTAATCTAGAAGCCACAATACCAATAACGCCTTTATGCCAAGTTTCATTGTAAACAACAGTAGTAAAGCGTTCCTGCTCTTTTTGTTCTTCAATTTGTTTAAGAGCTTCTTCTGTAATCTGTTTATCTGTTTCACGTCTATCGGTATTAAAGGTTTCAATTTCTTCAGCATAACTAGTGGCAATAGTTATGTCGTTTTGTGTTAATAAGTCCACAGCATATTGACCATGTTTCATACGTCCAGCAGCATTAATTCTTGGAGCAATAGTAAAAACAACATCTGTTATGGTTAATATGTCTTTTTTTAATTGACTTATAATGGCTTTAAAACCAGCTCTTGGATTGCTATTTATAACCTGTAAACCATAATAGGCTAAAATTCTATTTTCTCCAATAATTGGCACAATATCTGCACCAATTGCAGTAGCAACAAGATCTAAATAAGGTATTAAATCTTGTATTGTTTTATTTTCTTTTAATGCTAAAGCTTGAATGAGTTTAAACCCTACACCACAACCACAAAGCTCATCAAAAGGATAGTTGCAATCTTCTTGTTTAGGATCTAAAACAGCAACAGCATCAGGAATACTATCACCTGGTCTGTGGTGATCGCAAATGATAAAATCGATATTTTTATCTTTAGCATAAGCAACTTTATCTATGGCTTTTATGCCACAATCTAATGCAATTATTAATGAGATATCGTTATCTGATGCATAGTCAATACCTTGGTAGGAAACACCATAACCTTCATTATAACGATCAGGAATGTAAGTTGCAATATTAGGATAAATACTTAATAAATATGAAGACATTAAAGAGACCGCTGTTGTACCATCTACATCATAATCGCCATAAACTAATATGTTTTCATTATTAGTAATAGCAGTTTCTATTCTGGAGACTGCTTTATCCATATCTTTCATTAAAAAGGGATCATGTAAATCGTCTAGAGATGGTCTGAAAAAATCTTTGGCAGCTTCAAAAGTTTCAATACCACGTTGTACAAGTAGAGAGGCTATAGAAGTATCTACTTGTAATGCTTTTGAAAGCTGTTGTACAGTTTGCGGATTAGGTTTAGCCTTTAATGTCCAGCGCATTTATTGAATTAATTTTTGTTTTAATAAAACAATATTGTCTTCTAATAGATAATTTATGGTAAAGTCAAAAATCATATATTATGCATTATGAAAATGTATTGCTGTTTTTACATCAGCGAATTTTCTGAACATTTCCATAACACCACAGTATTTTTCGACAGATAGGTTTACTGCTTTATTAATTTTAGATTCATCTAAATTAGTACCATAAAAATGATAATCTACAGTTACTGTATGGTAGTATTTAGGGTGTTCGTCTGTTAATAAGCCTTCTACTTCCATTTTAAAGTCGTCTATTTCGGTTTTCATTTTTGCTAAAATAGAAACAACATCTAATCCAGAGCAACCAGCCAAAGAAGATAGCATCATGGCTTTAGGTCCTAAACCTTTATTGGTTCCACCATTGTCTTCAGAAGTATCCATTAAAACGGTATGACCACTAGGATTATCAGATTCAAAAAGCATTTTACCTTTCCATTGCGTTGTTATTTTATGTGCCATTATTAAAGTTTTTTATCGTTATTTGTAATACGTATTAGCAAAATACGACTTAACTTTAATGCAACAAAATACAACTCTATAAATTAAAATTTATGCCATTAATAACACCATTAACTCCAGAGCATGATTTGGAGACTAAAAAACTAGCCGAGTTCTTTAATGAGACTTTAGGATTTTGCCCAAATTCTGTATTAACAATGCAACGAAGGCCAGCCATTAGTAAAGCTTTTATAAATTTAAATATGGCCGTAATGGCTAACGAAGGACGTGTAACATCTGCATTAAAAAGAATGATTGCATGGGTAAGTAGTAATGCTACTGGTTGTCGTTATTGTCAAGCACATGCTATTCGTGCAGCAGAACGTTATGGAGCAGAACAAGAACAATTAGATAATATTTGGGAATATAGAACACATCCAGCTTTTAGTGATGCTGAGCGTGCTGCGTTAGATTTTTCTTTAGCGGCTTCTCAAGTACCAAATGCAGTTGACGAGGATATAAAAACACGTTTACACGAACACTGGGATGAAGGAGAAATTGTTGAAATGTTAGGTGTTATTTCTTTGTTTGGATATTTAAACCGTTGGAATGACTCTATGGGAACAACGCTTGAAGGAGATGCTATAGAAAGCGGAAACCAATATTTAGGAAAACATGGTTTTGAGGTAGGAAAGCACGTGTGATTAAGTTTGTAATTTTCTGTCTGTAGATAACAGTCTGTTTATTACAATAAAAAAATAAATATAGAGAACCTTGCTAGAAATAGTGAGGTTTTTTATTTATTAATAATGTGGTGAACCTTTTGTTGTAAAATGGGAACAATCTGTTCTTCAAACCAAGGGTTTTTTGCTCTCCAAAATCTATTGGTAGGAGACGGGTGAGGTATTGGGAAATATTTTGGTAAATAACTTTTATATTCACTTACCGTTTCAGTTAATGTTTTTTTAGCCTGTTCTTTTAAATAATACTTTTGGGCATAAGCACCTATTAAAAGTACAAGTTTTACATTGGGCATATTTTTAAATAGAGTCTCATGCCATTGTGGGGCACATTCTTTTCTTGGGGGTAAATCTCCTGTTTTTGCTTTTCCAGGGTAACAAAACCCCATAGGTACAATAGCAAACTTAGTAGTGTTATAGAATTCCTCATCACTAACATTTAACCATTGCCTTAATTTTTTACCGCTTTGATCATCCCACGGAATTCCAGAAGCATGAACTTTAGTGCCTGGAGCTTGCCCAATAATTACAATTTTTGAGTTGCTATGAGCAGTTACTACAGGACGAGGGCCTAAAGGGAGATGAAATTTGCAAATATCGCACTGGCTTATATTATGTAATACATTATCTAGTTGCATTAGTTGCTTAAAATATTAATACAATCGTTCGTTTTTGTTTTTATAGTGTTTTTAGCATTTTCTATTGTTGTATTAATAAGAGAAACATTACTAACCATATCTTTAGTGGTTTCTATAGCTTTACTGTACCAATCTTTCCAGGCATTTAGTATTTCAATTTGTGTTTTTAAATGGTCTCCATTCTGTAACGCAATTTTACTTTGCTTTAATTCCTCGTTTAATCGTGCAATAGCTGCATGTTCTATACTTTTAATTATTTTTTTTGCGGTATGTTCATCGGCATTTAATAGCTCGTAAGCAGAAACAAGAGAAGCAATACCTACATTTTTAAGTGTGGTTTTAGATACTTTGTCTAAACGGTCATTATCGGTATGGTAAAATTGATCTGTAAAATGCCAAAATAAAACGCTAGGAATATCTGCGCTTAAAAATGGAACATGATCGCTACCACCTTCAAAAGGATTAGTGTTAACTTCCCAGTTCGCTCGTTTCCCTTGTGCTTTAAATTTATCAATTAAAAAGTCGTTTAAATAGTGTGGTTTCATTTGGCTTAAACTCATTTTCATGCCGCCCCATTCTGTGTGTTTATCATTACCTCGTGTCCAAATAGCACTTGGGTCGGGCATTTTTTCAATTAAAAAAGAACCACCTGTAATGGCTGTATTTTCTCCAACCATATCTAGACTAATCCCCCATTTAATATTTTTTGCTCTAGCTTTGTCTTCTTGAACATAGCGTCTAGTAGATATAATTTCGTCTCCCCAAAGGAAGGTTAGCGTACGTTTAGGGCTAAACGTTTTATTCTTAACCAAATTAGCTGTAATAGCTGCCATTTCTAGAGCTACACCAACACCAGTTGCATTGTCATTAGCGCCCGGTTCTTGTACATGGGCGCTAAATACTAAACGCTCTTCGGGTAATGTACTGCCTTTAATATCGGCAACGATGGTTAGCTCTTCCGAGTCATAAATTTTAGTGTCTATTGTAACATTTAGGGTAACTTTGCCTTTACTCAGTTTATTTTTTAAACGTTCTTTTGCTTCATAAGACATAGCAATGGCCCAACCCTTTATGTCTTTATTTAAAGGGATAGAACGAAATTGTATAGAGGTTGTATTTTTTTCTGGTTGAAGGTATTTAGGATTGCTATACGATAAAACTCCAACAGCACCACCTTGTACAACTGCTGTTTTAAACACTCTTGAAGGACTAGTTTCTACAAAAACGATTTTTCCTTTTACATCTGTGTTTTTTAATTTTTTAAGATCCTTAATATGTATTACTTCAGCAGTAACTCCTTCTTTAGGTGTGCTATAAGAATTAATAGCTAGCATGTTTCTATTAGTAGCATGTTGTAATAGCGGAGAAGTTTCTCCTTCTATAGTAATTTTAGCATCTACAGGCTCCCAAGTAGGTTGTTTTAAATCTCTTTTTTCTATTCTGTAAGTTAAAATATCTTTAGCCGTTGCTTTTTCTTCTAATACATATCCAGCTTTTTTAAGTTGCTCTGCAATATTATAGATGCTTTTATTAAAACCAGTATTACCAACTATTCTCCAATATTGTTCCACAAAAGCAGTCGTGTTATATGCTATGTCTGCTGTAAAATTTTTATTAACAACATCATAATAATTTGATGTTGTAGAAGTCGTTTTTAATACCTTGTTATTAGGTTTTGTGGTACCACAAGCAATTAAAATAATTGCTGATATATATAGTAATAGGTGTTTTTTTAACATGATGTTTTTTTTGATTGATGATTGATAGTTCTATTTTTTTCCTCCTACAATAATTACAATTTCTCCTTTTGGAGGTTTATTTGTGTAATGCTCAAGCACTTCTTTAGCGGTTCCTCTTACAGTTTCTTCGTACAATTTAGTTAATTCTCTAGAAACAGAAACGGGTCTGTGTTCTCCAAAGTATTCGCAAAAATGACCTAAGGTTTTTACAAGCTTATGTGGCGACTCGTAAAAAATAATAGTTCTTGTTTCTTCTGCTAATAATAATAAACGCGTTTGCCTTCCTTTTTTAACAGGCAAGAAGCCTTCAAAAACAAATTTGTCGTTTGGTAATCCACTATTTACTAGAGCAGGAACAAAAGCAGTAGCCCCAGGTAAACAATCTACCTCAATACCATTCTCGATACAAGCCCTAGTTAATAAAAAACCAGGATCGGAAATTGCAGGTGTACCAGCATCACTTATTAAGGCTATAGTTTCTCCATTTTTAATACGCTGTACTACATTAGCGACAGTTTTATGCTCGTTATGCATGTGGTGACTTTGCATAGGTGTGGTAATTTCAAAATGCTTTAAAAGTTTACCAGATGTTCGGGTATCTTCTGCTAAAATTCCATCTACACTTTTTAAAACGGTAATGGCTCTTAAAGTAATATCTTCTAGGTTACCTATTGGTGTTGGTACTATATAGAGTTTGCTCATTAAATTAGGATATTATAAGTTCAAATTTAAGTTTTTTAATAACGATATAACGCAACCTTTTTATTTTTTCGCCATCTTATGTTTAAAACCAACTAATGCAAAAAATCGCTATAACCTTACTTATATTTTGTTTCTCTGTTTTTAATAGTGCAGCACAAACTACTGATTTAGCAACTACAGTTGTTGCAGAGACATTAACAGGAGCTCCTATTTCTCAGGTAAATATTTATGGCGAGTTTCAATACATAGTAACAATAATAAACTCTGGAAATGAAGTTAATAATGTTACCTTTTCGCAGACTTTAAGCCCTAGTATATTTTATCAAAATGCTACAAGCCAAAATCCAATAGGAGGAGCAACTAATGTAACTAATTTAAGTTTTGTAAATAATATGCTTACAGGAAATGTTGCTAATATGCCTGCTAATTCTAGTGTAGAGGTTCGTGTATTGGTAAATGCAACAATAGCACCTGGAGGTATTGCTACTACTGTAATAGTGTCTCCTCCAGAAGGAATAACAGATGTTAATTTGTCTAATAACACTTCTATAATTTCAATAGATGTTATAGATGTACCTTTAGATTTTACTGTAGAGTATTCTCAAGTCTCTCCAAGTGAGGGAACTGGTATTTCTAATTGGGGAGACGCAGTGATGTATAATTTTACAATTACTAATAATAGTAGCGTTACCTTTCCCTTAAGTGCATTTTATGGATTTATAGAACTAGAATCTAGTCTTGTTAATGGTAGACCAGTAGTAGAATTTGAATCGTTAACTTGCCTTGGAGGTACTAATGGTACAGATTGCCCTAGCTTAGGAAATATTCCTGCTAATACAGAAATCATATCGAGTACTCATGAAATGTTTGAGAATACGCAATCTATAGAATTTAGTGCGGGAGGAACATTAACGTTTCAAATTGTTTATAGATATGTAACGCCAATATGCGGACTAGAGGTTGGGCAGCTAGAAGTTAACAGTTTTATAGAGTTAGCGTTTGGAGTTGATTTAACTGCAGAGTCTAATATGGTATTAACTCCTTTATTAGAAGGTGAGCTATGTCCGCTTACAGATATATGCATAGAAACCATACAAACAGACCCTGTTCCGAGTCAAATGGTAAATTGGAGCGAGGAAGTTACCTTTGTTACTACTGTATGTAATAATGGTCCAGAAGATGCAACCATTCGTTTTTTTCTTCAAAATTTAAACGTTTCATTAGAATGGAATATTATATCTATAACCTGCAATAGTACAACAGGTAATATTAGTTGTAACGATTTTACTATAACCGATGGCGGACAGTTTTGGGGAACAAATAATTTTTATATGCCTGCTAATACAACTATTGAGGTGACTACCGTAGTTGTTTTTCCAGACCCTGAGTTGTGTAAAATTCTAGAACAACAAAACTCTATTGCTAATATAAAAAGTGGTACAAATATTTTAACTCCAGCGTTAACAGATATCGATTTTACTAATAATGTAGATTACGACGCTGTTATTTTGCCTCCTTTTCCTGTTTGTGATCCCGAGGATATTACTAATATATCTATAACGAAAACACAAATAGGCCCAGCATTACCAGAAGGAGGAGCAGAAGATAATACTACAGATTGGGGGGAAATAACATACGAAATTGTGGTTACTAACTCAGGAAATGCAGATGTAGATATTACGTTGCAAGATTATATGCCAGAGAATTCAATAGGGATAATGCAAGGGACTCTCGTATCTGTAGATTGTATAGGTACAACAGGAACAGCTGTATGCCAAACCATTAATAATACTAATATAGGTGTGCCAATGGATGGTATTCCTGAAGATGGAGCAGAAGATGTATTTTGGGAAATTGTGTCAGACGATAATTGGACTTTACCAGCAATGAGCTCCATAACATTTCATGTGGTCGTTAATTGGGAGCCAGAGTGCTCCGAAGTACCAATAAAAGCAAAGAATGGAGCTAGGGTGGTAAGTTTATCTAATAACCCTGAGTTTAATGAAGATGATAATAT
Source organism: Pontimicrobium sp. MEBiC06410 (assembly GCF_053601615.1). Lineage (NCBI taxonomy): Bacteria > Pseudomonadati > Bacteroidota > Flavobacteriia > Flavobacteriales > Flavobacteriaceae > Pontimicrobium > Pontimicrobium sp. MEBiC06410. The sequence goes on along the minus strand of NZ_JBSHNT010000146.1, from coordinate 17,710 downwards.
TGCAATAGAAACGACTTACTTTGCTGATTGTATAGATTTATTAGTACAGACCTATCCTGAGACAACACAAGTGTCAGTTAATCAAAGTTTTAATTGGGTAATAGATATTACAAATAGTAATACAAGCTCTAGTGCAATTAACATTGATTTTGAAGATATTATAGGTAATCAGTTTGCAATTACTGGTCCGCCAATTTGTACTGTAATTTCGGGTAATGCAACTTGCCCTACACTTACTGTAAATGGGAATACAGTAACGGGAGAGATTCCTAATATGGATGGTAATACAACGATGCAAATAATAATACCAGTTACAGCACCTAGTTATGGAGGGGCTTTTACAAATATGGCAGAAGCTATACCTAATCCAGATGATAATGAAGAGCAAACGCCTGAAACCAATATTTCTATAAGTAGTGTACAAGTAATAGCACCAACCATTGTTAAAACCTTTACACCAACAGAAATTATACAAGGAAATATAAGTGTTTTAGAGTTTACTGTGACTAATTTACCAGGAAACCCTGCACAAACGGAAATTAACTTTACAGATAATTTACCTACAGGATTAGAATTAGCTGGGGAAATAATGTGGGTGCAGGATAATGGATGTTCAGCTACATTTATTGGACAATCTGGCGATATTGCTGTAGGTGTTTCTAATTTATCTTTCCCAGAAGGAGTAGCAAGTTGTATTTTTTCGGTTCCAGTAACTTCTAATATAGTTGGTAATTATGTAAATAATAGTACTAATTTTACAGATGTAAATAATCTAGATACAACTCAAGCCAATGCAACATTAGACGTTTTATTGGATACTTCGGATGTAGATATAGAAGTTTTAAAGGCAGTAAGCCCAGTAGAAGCATCTATTGGAGATGAGGTTGTTTTTACAATTACGGTAACAAATTTAGGGACAACAAGCGCTACAGATATTATGCTTTATGAGAGTTTGCCTGAAGGTTATAGCTATATCGAAGCATATGTTAGTGAAGGAATTTACAGTACATCATCGTATTTTTGGGATATTGAAATGTTGGCAGCTGGACAATCAGAAACTTTAACGATTACAGCTTTAGTGGTTTCTGCAAATAATTTATTAAATACAGCAAGTTTAGAGAGTTTAAATGAAGTAGATAGAGACGACACTAATAATGAAGATTCTGCAGAGGTTATTGTAGACAACTGTTTACAAATACCTGAAGGGTTTTCTCCTAACGGCGATGGTTTAAATGATGTATTAATAGTGCCATGTATTGAAGACTACCCTGTAAATAATATAAAAATTTATAGTAGGTACGGTAACTTAGTTTTCGAGACTAATAATTATAAAAACAATTGGAATGGTATCCCTAACCGTGGATTACCAAAAACATCTAAAGTATTGCCAGCAGGAACCTATTATTATGTGCTATCAATCGACTCTATAAAGAATCCTTTTGTAAGTTGGATTTATTTAAATCGTTAATTAAATTTAGCCTCTAAAATTTGCATGAAACGCTCCTCGTAATCCTCTTTGCCTTCCCAGTTATTATAATCGGGTTTAATTATAGTATTAATTAAGCTTGAAGCTTCATCGTAAGAACTTGATGTGTTTAATTGAGATAAAACGCGGTCATAATCTTCACTTTTACCTTCAAATAAGTGTTTTATAAAAGCTAACTTATCATTTAAACCAATAGATAAACCAGATTTAAGCTTATCATTAAGTGATTTTTTTTCTTCTTCAGCTTTTTTTACATCAGATAGTTTTTCAAAAACAGGAGTTTCTTTAAAATCTGCAGTAATATCTTCAAAATCATTTTTATGCAGCTCAACCTTAGGTGTAACAGCTTCAAATAACTCGTCTACTTTACTCGTTTCTTCGGGCATTTGTGCAACGATGTCTTTTATTTTCTCCATTACAGGTTCAGAAATCTCATCATTTTCATTATCATCTACATTTATATAAACCTTATTTTCTACTTCTATATTATCACTTACTTTATTATTAAAGGCAGTATCTAACATTCCAAAGAAAGAAGAATCATTACCAATAGTTGGTAAATCGTCATCAAAGTTCTCTTGAGCAAATTTTAAAACAGTAAGTTTTTCGTATAAAGCAGCAACTTCAGCGTGCATTTTATTGATGTCTTCTTTACCGCGTAACTTTAGAATCTTGTGTGCAATACTCATTAATTCTGATTCTAACTTCTTCTTCATAAATTAAAATTTTATAATTTTTAAATTTAATGCAATTTAGCCTTTTGATTTTTAATAAATTTGAACCACCTTTATAAACCCTATAAAGAGATTTCATTATAGTGCTAAAATTACAAAATGTTTCTTGAAAATACAGTAAATCAAAAAGAACAATTTGGTTGGATCGAAGTTATTTGTGGATCAATGTTCTCTGGAAAAACCGAAGAATTAATTCGTAGGCTAAAACGTGCGCAGTTTGCAAAGCAAAGAGTAGAGATTTTTAAACCTGCAATAGATGTACGTTATGATGACGAAATGGTAGTGTCTCATGATGCCAACGAAATTAGGTCTACACCAGTACCAGCCGCCGCTAATATACCTATTTTGGCAGACGGTTGTGACGTGGTAGGAATAGATGAAGCTCAGTTTTTTGATGATGAGATTGTGCGCGTATGTAATGATCTGGCAAATAAAGGTGTTCGTGTTATTGTAGCTGGTTTAGATATGGATTTTAAAGGAAATCCATTTGGGCCTATGCCAAATTTAATGGCCACAGCAGAATATGTAACTAAAGTACATGCGGTATGTACAAGAACAGGAAACTTAGCACAATTTAGTTACAGAAAAACAAATAGCGAAGATTTAGTATTGTTAGGGGAAACAGAGGAGTACGAACCTCTAAGCCGAGCAGCTTACTATAAGGCAACTTTACGTGAAAAAATAAAGAACATGAAAGTGAATAATGCAGAAGAACTAACAAAAAAAACGAAAGAAAAAGATGCCTAAAGCGCAAGAAACAATTCTAGAAATAGATTTAAAAGCGCTTAAACACAATTTTGAGTTTATTAAATCTAAACTTAAAAACAACACCAAATGTTTAGCAGTTGTTAAAGCATTTGCTTACGGTAGCGACGCTGTAGAAGTCGCTAAATATTTGGAAAGCTTAACTATAGACTATTTTGCTGTAGCTTATACAGATGAAGGCGTAGCGCTAAGAGATGCAGGAGTAACAACACCCATTTTAGTATTACACCCACAAGAACTTAATTTTAAAACTATTATAGAACGTTGTTTAGAACCAAGTTTATATTCTAACCGCATTTTAGATGCATTTATTAAAATAGCTAAGGCTAAAAAGCAAAAAGACTACCCTGTACACATAAAGTTTAATACAGGACTAAATCGATTAGGATTTGTAGAAAAAGAGATAGCAGCAGTTGTTTCAAAATTAAAGACTAATGATTCTATTAAGGTAAAGTCTTTGTTTTCGCATTTAGCAGCAAGCGAAGACGAAGATGAAGTAGACTTTACAACACAACAAATTAGAAGTTTTAAAACCATAGCAAATAGAATGATTGGAGAACTAGGCTATAAACCTATGTTACACCAATGTAATACTTCAGGAATTATTAATTATCCAGAAGCGCATTTAGATATGGTAAGAACAGGTATAGGCTTATACGGCTTTGGAAATAACACAGAAGTAAACCAACATTTAAAACCAATAGCAACACTAAAAACTATTATCTCTCAAATACATACCTTAAAGTCAGGAGAAAGTCTAGGCTATAATCGTGCTTTTAAAGCAACAGAAACCACTAAAACAGCAACATTACCAATTGGGCATGCCGATGGTATAAGTAGGCAATTAGGAAACGGAAAAGGATTTGTAATTATAAATAATCAAAAAGCAGCTATTTTAGGAAATGTCTGTATGGATATGATTATGGTAGATGTAACAAGTATTAATTGTAAAGAGGGAGATGAAGTTGTTATTTTCAATTCTAAACAGACAGCTGAAGCATTAGCAGAAAAAATGAATTCTATATCATACGAATTATTAACTGCGGTATCTCAGCGCGTAAAAAGAGTATTTTATCGATAATTTTAGCTTTATTCTTACATTAAATTTTATAGAATGTTAAAATTTTAAGTAAATTAGAATAATTTTATAATTAACTAACTTAAAAAATAATTAAAATTATGGGCATGCTAAAAGAGTTTAAAGAGTTTGCAATGAAAGGCAATCTTGTAGATATTGCTGTCGGTTTTGTAATGGGAGCAGCTTTTAAAGAAGTTGTATCTTCATTTACAGGAGGAATTGTATCTCCGTTAATTGGATTAATTTTCGATTCAGACTTCAAATCATTAAGGCATAAATTAAAAGACGGTACTTTAGACGACTCAGGGAACATGGTAGGAGAAGTCTACTTAGAATACGGAACATTTTTAACTAATGTTATAGACTTTATCATTGTTGCATTTGTAATGTTTATGGTTGTAAAAGGAGTTAATAAAATGAAAAAACCTGAGCCGCCAGCTGCACCAGCTGGACCATCAGATAACGATTTATTAAAAGAAATTAGAGATGCTTTAAAAAAGTAATCTAACATTTTAAAACGTTTAAAAATCGATTTTGTATTACACAAAATCGATTTTTTTATGCTTACTTTTTTATACTTTAATATTTACTAAAAAATAAAGAATTTTATAACATAAAGAAACATAAATAGTATAGTTTTGTGTTGGTTATATAATTAAAAAGAAAAATTAAAAAATGAAAGTAGCAGTAGTTGGTGTCACTGGTATGGTTGGAGAGGTGATGCGTACCGTTCTTGAAGAACGTAATTTTCCAATAACAGAATTTATTCCTGTAGCTTCAGAACGTTCTGTAGGTAAACAAATCTCATTTAAAAATAAAGAGTATACCGTAGTAAGCATGCAGGATGCGGTAAATAAACGCCCAGATATAGCGTTATTTTCTGCAGGAGGAAATACCTCTTTAGAGTGGGCTCCTAAATTTGCAGAAGTAGGTACAACGGTAATAGATAATTCATCGGCGTGGCGTATGGATCACAGTAAAAAATTAGTGGTTCCAGAAATTAACGCAAATGCACTATCTAAAGACGATAAAATTATAGCAAACCCTAATTGCTCTACCATACAAATGGTAATGGCGTTAGCACCGTTACATAAAAAATACAAAGCTAAGCGTATTGTAGTGTCAACCTACCAGTCTATTTCTGGAACAGGAGTAAAAGCAATGCAGCAATTAGAAAATGAATTAGCAGGAGTAAAAGGAGAAATGGCATATCCATACCCAATACATAAAAATGCAATACCACATTGCGATGTATTCGAAGAAAATGGTTATACCAAGGAAGAAATGAAGCTAGTTAGAGAAACACAAAAAATACTAGACGATAAAACCATTGCAGTAACAGCAACAGCAGTGCGCATTCCAACCTCTGGAGGACATAGTGAAGCTGTAAATGTAGAGTTCGAAAATGATTTCGATTTAAACGAAGTACGTCAATTACTAAACCAAACAGACGGTGTTGTTGTACAAGATAACGTAGACGTAAACACTTACCCAATGCCAATTTATGCCAATGGTAAAGATGAGGTTTTTGTAGGGCGTATTCGTAGAGATGGTTCTCAGCCAAATACACTTAACCTTTGGATTGTAAGTGATAATTTACGTAAAGGAGCAGCAACAAATACAGTACAAATAGCAGAATATTTAGTAGAAAATAAACTAGTTTAAACTAGACTAACATGTTAAAGGAAGAGCTTGTATATTTATATAAGCTCTTTTTTGTTTATTTTTATATGGTTTTACCCATAAAACAGTAAAACTATCTAATAGATAGATGAATATAAATTTCATAAAATTATAATCAATATGAAAAAAGTAGCACTTTGCTTATTAACCCTTTCAATAATAATGTCCTGTAAAGAAGAGGAGAAAGAAAGTATGAAAAGAAAAGAAATAACAGTAACCTATCCAGAAACAAAAAAAGTAGATACAGTAACTAATTATTTTGGAACAGAAGTAAAAGATCCTTACAGATGGCTTGAAGACGATAAAAGTAAAGAAACAGGAGATTGGGTAAAAGAACAAAATGTAACTACTTACGGGTATTTAGATAATATTCCATACCGTGATGAACTAAAAGAAAGACTCTCTAAAATATGGAATTACGAAAAAGTAGGAGCGCCGTTTAAAGAAGGAGATTATACCTATTTTTATAAAAATGATGGATTACAAAATCAATATGTAATATACCGTTATAAAACAGGGGACAACCCAGAAACAGCAACCGTATTTTTAGACCCAAATACCTTTAAAAAAGATGGAACCATTTCGTTGGGAGGAACAAGTTTTTCTAAAGATGGGAAAACTTTAGCTTATAGTATTTCAGAAGGAGGAAGCGATTGGCGAAAGGTATTAATCATGGATGTAGAAACTAAAGAACTTATAGAGGACACAATAGTAGATGTAAAGTTTAGCGGTATGTCTTGGTATAAAAATGAAGGCTTTTATTATTCAAGCTACGATAAACCAAAAGGAAGCGAGTTATCTGCAAAAACAGATCAGCACAAAGTATACTATCATAAATTAGGAACATCGCAAAAAGACGATAAATTAATATATGGAGGGACAGAAGACGAAAAACATAGATATATTAATGGAGGAGTAACAGAAGATAACAGATATCTTATAATTACACCACGAGTATCTACATCTGGAAATAAATTATATATAAAAGATTTAACCAAACCAAATGCACCACTAGTGGAAATTATAGGTAATACTGATAGTGATACCTATGTTATAGAAAACGTGGGAAGTAAGTTATATTTAGTTACAAATTTAAATGCACCAAATAGAAAAGTTGTAACAGTAGATGCATCAAACCCAACGCCAGAGCACTGGGTAGACTTTATACCAGAAACAGAACAAGTACTGAGTCCATCAACAGGAGGAGGTTATTTTTTTGCTAATTACATGGTAGACGCTATTTCAAAAGTATTACAATACGATTATTCAGGTAAATTAATTAGAGAAGTAGAGTTACCTGGAGTTGGTAGTGCCGGAGGATTTGGAGCGAAAAAAGAAGCTAAAGAATTATATTATTCGTTTACAAATTATGTTACAGCAGGAAATATTTATAAGTACGATATTAAAAGCGGAACATCAGAATTATTTAGGAAATCTAAAATAGATTTTAATTCAGAAGATTACGAGAGTAAGCAAATATTTTACACCTCTAAAGATGGTACAAAAGTACCTATGATTATTACACATAAAAAAGGAATAAAATTAAACGGTAAAAACCCAACCATATTATATGGTTATGGCGGGTTTAATGTTAGCTTAACACCTTCATTTAGTATTGCAAATGCAGTTTGGATGGAGCAAGGTGGAATTTATGCAGTACCAAACTTACGTGGAGGTGGAGAATACGGAAAAGAATGGCACGATGCAGGAACGCAACTTAAAAAGCAAAATGTATTCGACGACTTTATAGCTGCTGCCGAATATTTAATTGAAAATAACTACACCTCTTCAGATTATCTAGCAATTCGTGGAGGCTCTAATGGTGGGCTTTTAGTAGGTGCAACCATGACGCAACGACCAGATTTAATGAAGGTAGCATTACCAGCCGTAGGTGTTTTAGATATGTTACGTTATCATACCTTTACAGCGGGTGCTGGTTGGGCTTACGATTATGGAACAGCAGAACAAAGTAAAGAGATGTTCGAGTATTTAAAAGGGTATTCGCCAGTACATAATGTAAAACCAGGAGTAGAGTACCCAGCAACAATGGTAACTACAGGAGACCATGACGATCGTGTAGTACCAGCACATAGTTTTAAATTTGCTGCCGAATTACAAGACAAGCAAACAGGAAACAACCCAACACTTATTCGCATAGAAACAGATGCAGGACATGGTGCAGGAACACCAGTAAGTAAAACTATAGAGCAATACGCAGATATTTACGGATTTACATTATTTAATATGGGATTCGATGTCTTGCCAAGTAAAATGAAAGATGAGTTTAAAGACTAATATAAAGAACCTATAAAATGAAGAAAGTCACCTTACATAAGGTGGCTTTTTTTATGTTATTTTTGTACTTCAAACAAATACATGCTTCAAGTAAACAATATTAGCTTTAGTTACAATAAAATCAAGGTTTTAAATAACCTTTCCTTTCAAGTTGAAGCAGGAGAATACTTAGCTATTATTGGCGAAAGTGGCTCAGGTAAGAGTACACTTTTAAATATATTATATGGCGAGTACGACTTAGATGAAGGGCAATTATTTTGGAAAGCAGAAGAAATACTAGGACCAAAATTTAATCTGGTAGTGGGTTACGATTTTATGAAATACGTCACCCAAGAATTCGACTTAATGCCTTTTATTTCAGTAGAAGAAAATATAGGCAAATACATGTCTAATTTTTTTCCTGAAGAAAAACAACAACGTGTTGCAGAATTAATAAAAGTTGTAGAACTTGAAGCTTTCGCAAAAACCAAAGTAAAACTATTAAGTGGTGGGCAAAAACAGCGTGTAGCATTAGCACGAGCATTAGCAAAACAACCCGAGATTATATTGTTAGATGAGCCGTTTAGCCATATAGATAATTTTAAAAAACAATCCTTACGGCGTAATATATTTAGTTATTTAAAAACTAAAAATATAGCCTGTATTGTAGCTACACACGACAAAGAAGATGTGTTAGGGTATGCCGATACACTTATCGTTTTAGACGATAATAAAATAGTAGCAAAAGATACTCCTAAAGCGTTGTATAAAAACCCAAAATTACCTCTAGTAGCTTCTTTTTTCGAAGAGTTTAACATTATAAACGACCAGATTGTTTATGCTAACCAACTACAAGTTGTAGAACATTCAGATTTAAAAGTAACAGTGAAGCAATCGTATTTTAAAGGTCATTATTATTTAATTGAAAGTGTTTTTAAAACTAAAACTATCTTTTTTGAAAGCACATTGAAAATTGAAAATAATACCGAGGTATTTTTAGAGCGAAAAGTAAGTAAAAGTTAGAATTTGTTTAATAACCAAAAATAATCAGATTAATTATGGCTAAAAAATATACAGCTAGTGATATACAAGCACTTTCTGCTGGAGAGCATATAAGAATGAGACCAAAAATGTACTTCGAAAAGTGTTTTGAGGAAAATTCTCTTAATGCATTATCTTTTGAGGTTCTATGCCATGCTTTTGATGAATATTTTGATGGAAAATGTAATGATATTAAAATAACATTTTGGAGTCACGCGTTTAAAGTAAGATATAATGTTGGAGTACCTTTAAGAACGATAAAATATGAAAATTATACGTATGCAGAAATGATTATGACTAGAATTGCAGCTTGCTCTAATTTAAAAAAGCATCTAGCTGTTGGACGAGAATTCTGTAACTTAGGAATGGCAACCATTAACTTTGCAGCAGAAAGTTGTGGGCTTACAACAGTATGGGAAAACCAAAAAGGGACATTTTTATTCGAAAACGGAGAAACGAAAACAAGTGTAATTGAACCTTTTGAAAATAACGATTCATGGACTGAAATAACAGTAAAACCCAACCTTGCGCTTTTCGAAAACCTGAGTTTTACTTCTAAAGGAATGCAAGATAGAACTAAAATAATCACTGAAAAATTAGTAGATTTAAATATAATAATTGAAGACAAGATTGAATAAGCTACAGACCAATACCTACAAATATATAAACTATGACAGAAGAATTTTTCAACTTTATATCAGAAACCACAAAGGAGAATTTTGTTAACGCTCAAAACGCTGTAAAATTACATCCAGCATACAATCCGTATTCTGAAGATTTAAGTATAATGGAAGATTTGTTAGATGAGAAAAAGTTTCAAGAAGCAGCAGATTATAGTTCTATTAATGTTCTTTTATCTCCAAGGGCACACTTATATAAAAACTATGCTCTTGGGCAATTAAATAATGTAAAGGATGCTGAATCTGAATTATTTTTTGCTCAAAAAATTATGGAAGGCATTGAAACAACTGGAGATGGATCGGAAGAATATCCATATATAGTAACACGAGTTTCGGATGAAAGAGACTTGTTGATTTATCTTCAAGAGAAATTTATAAGTCAAAGACTTGTAAATAAAAACAATCAATATTTCGATTTAATTAATTGTGAATCGGGTACAGAACTATATTTTGATATAACGGAACCATATTTGAAAATGCAACAATTAATGAATGATGGAGAGATAAAGACACCATTTAATATTAAACAAGAAAGTAATAAGAATACTGTTAGTAAGCCTAAAAAATGGTGGAAGTTTTGGGGTTAAAGAACTGTTGTCTCTATTATTTTATATCTTTACCACAGTTCATTGAAACACTTTTGAAAAATTTTGAAGGCTATGTAAGTTAATAATGACTTACATAATGTTTAAAATTAAAAATTATGAATTGGAAAATTCAAAAACTACAAAATGGGGAAACCATTATTTCAAAAGAACCCGGTAATTCTATGTTACCAATACTAAAATCCAAACAACCAGTAAAGCTTAAGCCCATTGCATGGGAAGATTGCAACACAGGAGATATTGTGTATTGTAAAGTAAGAGGTAATTGTTTTACACACCTTGTAAAAGGTAAAAACAATAAACGCGGATTATTAATAGGTAATAATCGCGGTAGAATTAACGGATGGACAAAACATGTTTATGGAATAGTAATAGAGATATTACCAATGTCATAGACATTACCTTACAAATAAAAACTTCAGGATTATAAATTATAATGAAAAACCAAATTAGAACATACTTCAATCGTTATGTTGCTTTTAGTGATGCCGAAATTGATTTATTTTACTCTAAATTATTGGTAAAAACGATTAATAAAAAGGACTATCTTTTAAAAGAGCAGACCATTTGTAAATACAATTATTTTATAATAAGGGGAGTTGTTCGTTCATTTTATATTGATGTAAAAGGAAACGAGAAAATTACACAGTTTGCTATAGATAATTGGTGGGTAACCAATATGGAAAGTTTTATTAAACAAACACCTTCTACACAATATATTCAAGCATTAGAAGAAACAACAGTACTATATTTATCTAAAGATACATTAGAACAGTTGTATAAAGAGCTTCCAAAACTAGAGCGATTATTTAGAATTATTACTGAGAATATGTTAATTGCTAATATTCGAAAAAAAGATATATTTCTTCAAATGAAAAGCAAAGAACGATATACAGATTTTGTAAAAAAATTACCTGATTTTATTCAAAGAGTACCCCAATACATGATTGCTTCTTATTTAGAAATTACTCCAGAATATTTAAGCGAATTAAGGAGACAATCAAAATAACACGTTTCTTAAGATATCTTAAGTTATAACTAATTAAAGCGTTTTAGATTTGTTTCATAATTATAAAATAAAAATTATGGAACGCATTACATACCAAGATATTCCTAAAGGAATGTTTGAAAGTTTAAGAGCTATTGAAGATTTAATAGTCAATTCTTCTTTAGATAGTAATTTACTAGAATTAATTAAATTAAGAACAGCTCAAAAAAACAGCTGTGCCTTTTGTGTAGATATGCATTATAAGGAATTAAAACATTTAGGAGAATCAGAATTACGTTTGTCCTCACTATGTGTTTGGGAAGACACGCCGTATTTTTCGGAAAAAGAAAGAGCAGTACTTTATTTTACCGAAGCATTAACAATGTTAAGTAACAAACCAATTTCTGATGAAGTATATAATCCATTAGTATCTTTTTTTTCAAAAGAAGAGATTTGTTTTTTAGCATTAACAATTTCACAAAGTAATACCTGGAATCGATTAATGAAAACTTTTAGATTTATACCAGGACACCATAAGGTAGAAGGCTAGATGTTTTATTATTAGGTGTTTTTATGCTGTTTTTGCTATGCCTTATTAAATGTGAAAATTTTCATAACATAAGCTAACTGTTTTGAAATGAGCACCTTTTTTAACTAAGTTTGTTTATGCCTATAACAATAAAACTAAAACCGATAGCTATGAAACACCTAATACTTTTATTTACGTTACTTATATCTACATTGAGTTTTGGGCAGCAAGAAAAATCAAGAACTATAAAAACAGTTACATTTTCAGGAAGTGGTTATGCGCTAGGAGTTCAACATGGTAAAACATTGAAGAAAGAAATAGGAGAAGTTGTTAAAGCTTGGAAAGAAAATACAACAGCACAGTTAGGAAAAGATGCCAATGTAGTATTAAAGGAGTTTTTTGAATATGCTAAATTTGATGAAGCGATTAAGAAATGGACCCCAGAATTATATGAGGAAATAGAAGGCATAGCAGAAGGGTCTGGCCAGAAATTAAACGATATTTTGGTGTTAAATCTTCTCGATGAGTTTTGGGTTTATATTGTCGATTTACAAATCAATCATCATTGTAGTGGCCTTGGAGTCCCTGCTAGAAACGGAAATCCGGGTTATATCTCACAAAATATGGATCTTGAAAATTATACCGATGGATTTCAGGTGCTTATGCGTTTAGAGAAAACTAAAGCACGTCCAGAACAATTAATACTAACGCACCCTGGATTAATAGCTTTAAATGGAATGAATGAAGAAGGAATAGGTGTATGTGTTAATACAATCATGCAGTTAAAAGCATCTTCAAAAGGCTTGCCAGTTGCTTTTGTAATTAGGCGTATTATTAATTCTACAGAAAAAGAAGAATTACTATCTTTTATTCAAACCATAGACCATGCCTCTGGGCAAAATTATATTATAGGAATTAGAGGAGAAGTCTTCGATTTTGAAGCATCTGCAAATAAAGTTGTTCAATTTAAGCCAGAAAATAAAAACGGAACAGTTTATCATACAAATCACCCAATCGCTAACGATGACATTAAAAAAGGATTTGAAAAATTTAATCCTAATTTAAAAGAAGCACAAAAACCAGTAAACTCAAATAGCTACCTGCGTTTAAAAGCCGTAGAAAAAAGAATGACTCCTAATATAGATATTAATGAAGGAATGATAAAAAACGCTCTACGCTCTAAAGACAACAAGTACAACCCTGTATGCAGAGCAAATAATAAAGACGGACAAGGGTTTACATTTGCCTCTATTATTATGACGTTTTCAGAACAGCCAAACATTCAAATTCTTGCTGGTCCACCAGATGAATCTGAGTATAAAAAAATCTATTTTAATACACACTAATTATAACTAGTAGTGTTGTTTTCAATCACTCTTTTTAATGCCTCAATATTTTTAGTTTCCTGAGCTGTAAAAGAACCAGTAATCATTTCCATAATAGCAAACAAGGAGCGAGATACTATGTTTTTTCCAATAACTTTAGAGTCTGTTGTAATCGTTGTTTTACCATTGTTTTCTTTAAAAGTAATGATTTGTTCAAAGTCCATGACATCACTATCAAAACTCATTTTTACGTGATCAAATTCTTTTATAGAAGTCACTGTTTCTATCATTTCAAAATCTTGTTGGCCTTCTCCAGGATTAACAATAACTTTGTATGTACTACCAACAGTACCTTTTTGCCCGCTTAATAACTCCATACTTTTATAACCCTCTAGCCAAAGCTTATATTTAGACTCATCTTGTGTAACTGCCCATGCCTCTTCAATAGGCTTGTCTACTGTAATTTCATGACCGTAACCAACAGAAGGACTCATTAAACCTGTTGCAAAAAATAGAATGACTAGAACAATAACAACATAAAGACTGTATTTTAGAATTTTCATTTGTATATAGTATTAGTTAGTGAATTCAATAAAAATAAGATAAATAAATTTTATTCTTTCAGTTTTTTAGAGAATTAAATCTTTAAATACTAATGTGTTATAATGAAAAATAATCTAAAAAATTTCCTTCTCAGCATACTCCAAACCATTAGGCAATGCAATAGATGAAAATTCTAAGTGTAAAACACGGCGTCTTTTTTGTGATTTCGATTTAGAAGAGGCGTGTAATAATAACGGTTTTAAAACCTGTACGCCACCAGAATTAACCTCGCAAATAAAAGGAATAGAATGTTCCGAAATTAGTTTTATTTCCTCATTGTTTAAACGCTTTTTATGCGATCCACTAATAACCTTTAAAGCACCATTACTTTCTGTAGTATCATCTAAATGAATACGAATAGAAAATGTGTTTTTAGTAATGTTCTCTGGAGGCCTTACCCCAATAATACTATCTTTAGTCGTCCAAGATTTAAAACCCTCTGTTTCTACTCTATTAGTAACATTAATAGGGATATCTTGATGCCAAGTTACATACCAATTATCTTCAGGTTGCTTATCAAAATAAATGGCTTTCGTTAAAAACGCATGTTTATCTATAGCTTTAACCAATTTCTTTAAATTTCTATTAAACAAAATGTCTTTTAATTCTGGTATTTTCTGTAAAACAGCACGCATACCAAAACACTTTTCGTTGTTTTGTTTTATGTAAGCATCTAATCTCGCTTTTAGTTTTTTAATATCTCGTTTGGTATATAAATGATTTAAAATAGTAAATCCTTTATATTCTAATTGCTTTTCTATAGCCTTTAATCCTCTTTCAGTAATCTCCGTTTCGTAAGTGTCAATAGCGTGATATAAACGATCTTTTATATTACGTTTTAAACGCTCTGGAGCAATGACTTTAATATGTTCCCCAAGACTAAGCATCTCTTTTTCTAATTCAAAATTATGTTGCACATCTAAAGCAAAAGTAACGCCGTAATTATCTCTATCTATAACGCGTTGCGAATAATGAAACGGCTTCGTTTCTACATAAGGCGCATGTTTATGTATAACATAAAATATAACCTGTTCTGTTTGTAATTTAGGGCTTACCGAAACACCAATAACATCTTTGTAATACGTTTCGGAGTCGAATGAGGCATCAAAAACATACGGTTTTTCGCTTTTTTTAATGCTAATAATACGGTCTAAAGCTAAATTTAAAATGCCTTCAGCTTTTGTTTTTTTACCAATAATAAACCATCGGTTTCTAAACTCTTTTAATAAATACGGATGGAATGTAAATGTGTTTTCAGAACGTGCTTTAAACGAACGATACGTTAATTCTATAGCTTGCTTTTTTAGAATAAATTGATACAATTCATCCAGAAAATCAAGACCCTTTAAATTGTCATTCTTTTCGAAAGCAATTAATGATTTCTCATGAGTTTTCTGCGTGTAAACATGGTCTTCAAGCTTTTGTACCATACTACCCAACGCTGCAAAATGCGAAAACCCTTGAAACTGCTTTAAAAAAGAAACCGCTTCCGATAGTTTTGCCAAATCCTGATTAGAAATAGGGCTATTTGTAATGCTATAATCGGCATCTTCATACTTATAAAACTTTCTATTATAAACCACTATAGGTGCATTATAACCTAACTTATCGCTACGCATCATTTGTATGTCTAACTGCACCGTGCGTTTACTAACATCTACGTCTTTACCTTCGTACTCGTAAAGCGCATCCGAGCAAGCTTCAATTAAATCATCAAGCGTCCATTGGCGAAAGTTGTTTTGCAAACATTTATCTATGGTTTTATAACGAATTAATGCATTTTTATTTACTGCCATTTTAATCTGTTGTTTTACAAGTTTTACAAAAAAGGTTTTTCACACCTTCATTACTAAGGTTTTGAAAGTCTTTATCAATCCATTTACACCATCTATTTTTATTAAATTTTATAGCCAGTTTATTTAAGTTAAATAGAATCTCTGGATTAGAATCCTCATTGTCTGCTATATAAGTTTGCAATAATAAAAAAGAAGCCTCTTCATTTAGTGTTTTATTATGATAACGGTGTAGTAAAGACTCTTTGGTTAAGTGATACATACTCCAACTATTAAAAAATAAAGCCAAATCAATATCATCTTGTATGGTAAGCGAAACACTTCTAAAATAGTCGGTAATAAAATCGAAAGATTTATCAATTTTAGAACTGTAATTTATTTGCGCATAATATTCTATACTTGCCATGTGAAAGTTTAAAAACAAAGGATTAACAGTGTCTTCAGATTTATAGCTTTCAAATAAAGGTTCTACCTTTTTGGGATGTAAAACTTTCGAGAAATCTTCGATGCTAGTATCCCAATACCTCAATAATTGTCTGCTAGTAATAGCATATAAATTCAATAAGTTTTTTTGAGCATCCTTAGATAATAGCTCGGGTTGCGATAACCAGTTTCTAACAAAAAAGACGACATTATCTAAGTCGTAATAACCAATGTTTTTAAGTAATAAAGCAGATACGTTTTGCACCAATTCTTTTTTATCAAATAATTTATTAATGATGAACTCTTCATTTAAAAAGAGGTTACTTTGTTTGCTATCGTACATTGTGGCTAACGCCTTGTTTGCTAAATCAAAATTATTATTAAGCAAAGCATCCATTAAATTATAATTTAAATAATTTGAATGTGATGTGTCCCAAGTACCATATTGGTATAAAATGGCTTTAGATTGGCGTTGCTTTTGTAAAGCGTCTTTCCAAGTATTGGAAGCATTTCTTTTAACATAATTCCGAATATCTTTTTGAGAATTAAAAGTGTTTTCTAAGCCCAAAAGTTCAACTTGATAATTGCATAAATCCCAGTTTTCTTTGGTCTCAATAACAATAGGTATATGTTCTGTTTTAATGTTTCTTGCTAAGTAAGAATTAATATATTCGGCTCTTTTTTTATGTAAAATGGCATTTGCAGATGCAGTACCATCTACAGAAGTAAAACTTTTAATATCTATAGAATGTAATTTGCCAATGTTGAAGTCTATAATAGGGTCTTTTATAGGGGTAGTTTTTCCTGTTTCAAAATCGAAATGAATTTGATGAATACTATTAACGCCTTCGGTTTTTAAAGCAATATTTGGTCTATTTATAATAGGGGCTATGGCACGTAAATCGTACCGACCAGAAGGAATATATGCAGGTTGCGTATAGCTGCATTTTTTACCGTCTTTAATAACAATAATATTAGGACTTATTTTTTTAGACTTTAAATGTTCTGGAATTTTGCCTAAGGAAACAATAAGGCGTCTGTTGTTTTTTGCCATATTATTAGAAAAAACAGCATCTCTATATATTGGTTCTAGCATAACCCCATCGTAAATCTCTGAAGCATCCAATCTATTATCTTCTCCACACTCCATTCGGTCTCTAGCAATTAAATCTACAGCGATGCCGTCATTTTCATTTTTTAAAATTCGTTTTATGGTTTCAATTTTATGACCACCATAAATAACCTCTCCATTTTCAACACTAATTCTATTGCCGATATTTACAATAATATTACTGTTATTTCCTATAAGACTAGCACAGGTATTGTCTCCTTTCTTTACCGAAAAAGCATTATCGGACAATTGATTTGGGATAATATATCCCTTTTTACCAAAAACTTGAGTCGCAAAAATACGTTTAGATTTTGGGTGTAATGTAAAGGCGAAATCGGCATAAGTAAAGGCATCCGAAATCATGTTTGCATAATGACCAGGAGAACCTTTCCAAGCCCTAAACATATCGAAAGCCAATTTTTCAAGAGCCTTTTTATTTAAAGGATACCGTACTGGACATGCTATATTTGACAGGACAGTAAGAAGCGAGTTTATATATTTATAAACTTTAATAAAATAACAATGTCAAAACCACGAAATTTTTACACCAAAGAATTTAAACATAAAGCTGTAGAGCTTAGTTATGCAAAAG